>DATBGU010000118.1:0-3939 GCA_036557825.1 Gemmataceae bacterium | reverse complement strand
GGAGACATAGATAGTGTCACCGACCTTGATCGCCTGTGCGTATCCGTAAGCATCTTCCCACGGCACGCCGAAATAGGCGGCCTCTTTGCCATTCGCTGCGGTCGTGTTCGTCATATTCTTATCTCCTGTTGTATAGGCCAGTTCGGACATCCGAGCCATTTGTCCATCACGAGGTTCTGCGGAGCCGATGAGTCCGGGGCGGCGTGTTTTCGCGCTGTTATCGGACGGCAGCCGATGCTCGCTTCGCGGCGACATGCTGCGCCGTCGCAGATGCGATCGGTAAACCAAGGATTTTCATCTCCTGACTTCTGAACGTTGAGCCACGGGCCCCGTACAGATGCAAAGAGGAGAGAAAGCGATGCAGCCAGCAGAATTAGATGGCCGTGCCGCACCACGGATACGTCGTGGCCCTCATGCCCTTTGCTCACCCGCTTTCCAGGCCTCACCAAACGTCCAGAGCGAAATCCCGAGCAGGGCCAGATCCTTGATGAGGAACTCCCCCGGGCGATGCGACAGGGCGGGGAAGCCACCGAGACTCGGCTCCCAGACGCCCGGCGTCGTGATGAGGAAGCTCAGGGTCGTGAGGAACATCCCCACCGCCAGGGCACTACCGAAGGCCGAAACCCGAGGCAAGAGCGGGCGGGCAGCGATGAGGAGCGCGACGGCGACCTCGACGACACCAAGCAGGACCGAGAAGCCTCGGACGCTCAGGGGGCCGTAGACCCAACTCATCAGCGGGCTGTTGGCGACAAACGGGCGAATCCCCTCGGCCTCGTACGCTGTGAACTTCATGAGGCCGATCCACCCCACCACGACCACCAGGCCGTAGCGGGCCAGCTCGCGGCCGACCTCCTCCGCCCGCGAACTCAGCGAACTCCTCTCGTGGGCGGTAGTGTGTTCTCGTTCCCCTTTAGCGGCCAAAGCCGCACCGTGTGTGTAGTTGCCAGTAGCCATGTTTGCTTGCTCCTTATTTGAGATTTCGGTTGCCGTGGCGGCTCTTGGTGGAAAGGCAAACGCGATGCCTCGCCGCCGTTGAGGTCGTTGGGGTCACCCTGAGGCGGGCGTCCTACCGCTCGAACGCAGTCTTTCGCCTCGGTCAGCGAGGCGAGGGCCTTCGAACTGGCTGATGGAATTGCAAGCGGGATGCCAACGTGCGAATGCGACCTACCAATCCGCGTAGAGCCCTGAATCAGAGAGAGTTACGCCGGCCGTATGGTGCGAAGTGCTCCGGCTGCCTGTTGTGGGAAAGCCCGGAGGTGATCCCGGATTGCTCGATTGGTAAAAAAAGTCCTAGCGCGGCGGTCGCAAAGGTCTCGTGCCCAGGCGGTCTCAAGCCGTGATTGGTGGGCGTGGCGGGGATGTCGTTCGTCCCTAACACGCCCGACGCCCAGCGCCGCGTCCAAGAGGCGTTCGCGTCGGTCGGCCGCGGCACGGACACCCGTGGCGCCGTGTTGGAGTTTCGCCGCAGAGACAACGGCAAACCCGTCTGGTGCAGTGGTGGTCGAAGCCGGAACCCGGTGGCAAATACACGCGATCCATGTTCGTGGACATCACCGACCATGTCCTGATGGAACAGGAAAAAGCCCGCCTCTCCGCCGAAAACATCTACCTTCAGGAAGAAATCAAATCGGTTCACAACTTCGAAGAGATCGTCGGCCAAAGCCCGGCCCTGCTGGAGGCGCTCGAAAAGGTCAATCGTGTCGCCAAGACTGATGCGTCCGTTCTCCTCACCGGGGAGACCGGAACCGGCAAGGAGCTGATCGCCCGGGCCATCCACTCCGCCAGTCGCCGGCACGATAAACCGCTGATCAAGCTGAACTGTGCTGCTCTGCCCAGCGGATTGGTCGAATCCGAATTATTCGGCCACGAAAAAGGTGCGTTTTGGGAGCGATCAGTCGTCGCGTGGGTCGCTTCGAATTGGCCCACGGGGGGACGATTTTCCTGGATGAGATCGGCGAAGTTCCGAACGAGGTTCAGGTCAAACTTCTCCACGTGCTTCAGGAACGGGAGTTCGAGCGTGTCGGAGGGGCCGAGCCGATCAAGGTCGATGTCCGCGTCATTGCGGCAACCAACCGGGATCTCGTGAAGTTAATCCGCGACGGGAGGTTCCGCGAGGACTTGTTTTATCGACTGAATGTCTTTCCGATCGCCCTTCCGCCGCTGCGCAACCGGGAGGGGGACGTGCCGCTGCTCGTGCATTTCCTGGTGGGCCGGTTCGCGGCCCGCGTCGGCGTGCGGATCGAGTCGGTCGGAAGGGGACCCTGGAGCGACTGAGCCGCTATTCCTGGCCGGGAAACATTCGCGAACTTGAGAATGTTCTGGAACGGGCGGTCATTCTGTCAAACGGTCCGACTCTTGAGGTCGATCCGGAAGTGTTCGCCTCCACACCGGCCGATCGTCCTCCGGACGCTAATCCGCCAAGGCTGTCCGGTTCCGAAAGCGAGGGTCTGGCTGTACCTGGCGTGCGACAGACTCCGTCGCTGGAAAGCCTGGAAGCCAACACACGGAACCATATCCTGGCTGCTCTTGAGCAGTCGGGTTGGATTATTGACGGTCCCCATGGCGCGGCGAAGATCCTCGCCCTCCATCCCAACACGCTCCGCAGCCGAATGAAAAAGCTCGGCATCGCCCGAGCGTCTCAGGAAGGCCAACCGGGATGACCATTCGCCTGGGAGCTTAACCCGAATTATGCATACCCTCCGCCAGAAGCACTATAGGGAGGGACGTAAGCCGATAAGACCGCTGGGCTTCCGTGCAATTCTGATAGACGGCTGGCAAAACAGACTGCTCGGCAAGGGACGGCTCACGGCAGCAAGTCAACAGTCTTCCAGTCTTTTACTGAGACCCTGATCGGTCGTGTGTCGCAAGTGAGCGCCGTCGAGTTATCGCCCACGGCATCGACCAAGGCGGCGAAATGGGGTTCGCGCTCGGCTTTCGTTCGCGCGGACTGTTCCGTGGTCTGGCCACGACCGGCTCCACCCTAACCGTCAATCCGCGCGACAAAGTCAATCCGCGCGACAAAGTCGCCAATCAACCGTTTTCGGCCGTCGCTTCCCTCTCGCATTCCTGCCGCACGAGGAGGATTGCCCGATCGATGGTCGCTTGGAACGGCAGCCCCAGACGATCCGTGAACGGCTGGATCGCTTCCACTTCCGCGGCTACGATAACGACCTCCGGTAGCTCGCGGCCTTCAAACGCGATCGGAAGCGCCGCCAGAAGATGAGCGACTCCCACGTTGTGGACGCTGAATTCGGGTGGGAGGTCCCACTTCCTCCGGGAGGAGCCGGCGAACCTCGCCGACCGCCCAGCCGCCCCTTAGCCCGAATTATGCAGACCCTCGGCCAGAAGGAGTCCGAGGAAGGACGTAAGGCGTTAAGGGAACCTGGCTTTCGTGCATCTTAGGTAACTGGGCCGTCAAAACAGATTGTCGCGCGGGGAAAGGCTCTCAGCAGCAATTCAGCAGCACGATCCTCCGGCCTTCCGCTGAAGCGCTGACCGATCGGGCGGTGCGAGAGAGCGCCACACTCGGCACGGTTTGGGAAGCAGGGCCCGGCAGCACGCCGCCCGGGGATTCAACAGAGGCGTCCACCCCTGCCGGTCTCAGGGGGCTTGAAGCGCAGCCTCGGCCTCGGCGCGGAACGCCTTCAGCTCCTCGGCCTGCTGCGCCGGCAGGTTCTTGTGCGCCTCCACCCACTTCACCGCCCGGTCGAAGCATTCCTTCGCCTTGTCCCTGTTGCCGAGCCTGCCATGGCACATCGCCAGGAAGAAGAGGTCGAAGGCGTCGGACCGACCCTTGCTGGCGGCGAGGCTTTTCTCCAGTGTGGCCGCGGCTTCCTTGTACTGGCCGTTGCGGTACTGGACCACGCCGAGCGTGTTCAGGAAGGTCGGGTCAATCGGCTCGAGCTTCCCCGCTTCCTGAATCAGCTCGAGCGCCTTGGC
>DATBGU010000117.1:0-61183 GCA_036557825.1 Gemmataceae bacterium | reverse complement strand
CACCGCGACGAGCCCTTTGCGAAGTTGTATTTCCATGCGTCTCCCTCCTACGCGCTCCATCCTATTGAACCCTCCGAACGCGGGCATTGTCTAATCTCTCGGGGCGTGCGGCTCCCTATAATGCACGAACACGGCTGCAGGCCGGCCGGACGGTCGCTGCCTGGCAAGCCCCTGGGTTGCAACCCGTGAGCTTGCCGGGGAGAGGAAAGTCCGGGCTCCGCAGGGCACGGTGATGGGTAACACCCACCGTCCGAGGTGGTGGGTTATGTTCGCATAGCCAGCCACCGAAGGATAGGGAAAGTGCAACAGAAAGGATACCGCCGATGGCCCGGCTTTAGCCGGGATCAGGTAAGGGTGAAAAGGTGCGAGTCTTCGTTGACTCTGCCGCTCTTTGCGAGGACGTACTGAGCATGAAGCAGGAACTGGTCATCACGGTGGAAGAAGTTGAGGAGTTCTACCTTCGGCGACGACTCTCCCTGAGCAAACTGGCCAGGAAAAAGGGAGTCCACCCGGACCTCTTGCGCCGAGACCTGATCCATCTCGGCATCAGGATTCGGCCGGACAAACAGCCGTCCAACTCGTTCCATTACGATGCCGTTGGGAACGAAATGCTAGAGGCGATGGCGTTGGGGATTTGGCTGGGCGAGGGAACCCGCGCTGGAGGCAATCGTGCCGAAGTGTCCAATTGTGATCCAGCGATCCTGCGCGTATGGCTTCAATTCTTGCTTCGAGTGTGCCACGCCGATCCAGCCAAGATCAGGATGGCCTGCATTATGTACGATCCGAACCTGGTGGAAGAGGCAAAGGTCTACTGGGAGGCGGAGTTGGGAATGAGCCTGCCTTGTCTCATTCGCTTCAAACGCAAAGGAGATGGCGTTGCGAAGCGGCCGATGGGAACCGTTCGGCTCTACTTCAACAGTACATACTTGTACAGGCACATCCAGCAAAGAGCGGCAGAGTTGACGAAGACTTTTAGTAAGAGCGCACCAGCAGCCTGGTGACAGGCTGGCTCGGCAAACCCCACCGGGAGCAAGACCAAATAAGGGGGCAGGGCTGGTCCGGCCCGCTACGACCCTCGGGTAGGTCGCTGGAACGGCCGGGCAACCGGCCGTCGAGAGAAATGACCGTCGCCGCGCTCGCGCGGCACAGAACCCGGCTTACAGGCTGGCCCGCGGATCTCTTGAACCCTTTTCCAGCTGCAAGGCCAGGCCGCTATAGGACCGGGTGCCGGAACCGCCCTCAACCAGATCCGCAGCGACATTCGGCGGCGGGAGCGGTCGTCATTCTCCGAATAATCGGTACATTCCGAACCTCCTTAACCGCCTCTTCATCCCCAGTTGGTGTTCCGTCTGGGATGCTCGACTGGCGGCATTTATAATTGTCGATGGAGTGAGGTCCGCGTGTTGGCACCAACGCTCCTTTCTCTGCCACGCCAAATGCGAGAAGGGGTCCACTCATGAGCCAGCCCAACGCTGATCGTCCAGACTTGCCTCGTTTGCCGAGTCACCTCTGCGGCCAAAATGTTCCTCTCAAAGCGAAACGTACCATGCCGCGGTACAAGGTCATTCTGTTGCAAAGCGCCATCGACGATCTGATGTTCGTCGTCCGCAGCGTCATGGAACTGACACGCTTCCCGCGCGCCGAAGCGACCCACAAGATGTGGGAGGCGTATCACTGTGGCCGCTCCGTCCTCCTGACCACCTACCTCGAACGCGCCGAACTGTACGTCGAACAGTTCGCCAGCAAGGGGTTGAGCGTCACGCTTGAACCGACGTAATCGCAGCCGGTGGCGAACGGCCGGCGTCAGCCGGCTGGTGAGGGTTTCACCAGCCGGCTGACGGCGGCCGTTCGTCGTTACACATCCGTTTTCAGCAGACATTGCAGCAGACAATCGATGGCCTGCGGGATGTAGTGTTCCTCGGTGAAGAGTTGGATTCCGAGAGGAAGGGTTAGCGTGTACCCTAAGGCGGCGCGGATCATCTCCCAGGCGCCGACGCGCGGATCGAGCGAGCGACGGAACACGCCTGCCTGCTGACCCTCCGCGATGATCTTCGCCAGAAGCGCCTCGCTGTCGAGATAGAACGAACGCAACAGCGCGACGATCTCCTCGTCATCGGTTTCGACAAGGGTGCGGTGCATGATGCGATATTCGACGGCGTGTTCGCGCGTCGAGCCGAGATACATGTCGGCGATGGCGTGCAGTTTGGCGAGCGGGTCGGTCAGACTGGACGTTTCGGCGTGCCAGCGCTTGAGGGTGGCCGTCCGAATCTCCTCCAACACTTCCAGAAACAGGGCTTTTTTGCTGTCGAAATGGCGATACAGCACCGGCTCACTGACGCCGGCCGCCTGGGCGATCTTCTCGGTCGTCGTGGCGTGATAGCCCTGGGTGACGAACAGGTTCTTGGCGTGCGCGAGAAGTTGCCGCTTGCGCTCCGATTTGGACAGGCGCGGGGCGGGCCGAGAATCGTCGGGTCGGCGACGTTGCGGTTCGGTCATCGTCTGCACCTGAGTAACCATCCGCGCCTGGGCAGAGTATCGCGGAGGTATCTTAGCGGCGGCGGCGAAGACCTCCCAGAGCAGTTCGGACGGCAAAGCGTCAGTATTGCCGGAAGCGCGGCCCCAGCTGCTGGAATAATCGCCATTCGATGCGGTTGTTGCGGCAGTGGACCTCGCGAAGACGGGGCATATCCGGCGAACCAGCCAGGGCGCGCGCGCCTTTATCCGTCAGGTGGTTGCTCGCCAACGCCAGTTTCGTCAAGAGCGGCCAAGTGCGTGCCGCAATCGAGAGGGCGCCCGCATCGCCCATATTGTTGCCGTCCAGATCAAGCTCGACGAGCGAAGCGGCCAACGGCGAACGCGCCAGGACTTCAACTCCGAGACCATCGATTTTGTTTCCAGACAGGTCCAGCCAGTGCAGTTCGGGCAAACCGGCGTCCGCGAGCGCCTGAGTCGAGTCGCGCGCAAAGCCGCACGAACGCAGGGTCAACTGATGCGCGTGCGACAGTTTGCCGCCGGCGAGCAGTAGTGACAACGCCTTGTCACCCAGGGCGTTGTCCGACAGGGAGAGATGAAGCAGGCCCGGCAGACAAGCGGCGCGGGTTAACATCCACAGGTTTGCTCCGTTCAGTTTACAGCGCTCCAGGTGCAGTTCGCGAAGCTGGGTCCAGTGTGGAGAAGCCGCCACGGCTCTCAGACCGTCCTCATCCAGGGGGTTGTCCGACAAATCCAGGGTTTGCAGCCCGCGCAGGCTAGGCGAGTCGGCCAGCAGCGTCACCGCCTCCATATCGAGTTCGTTATCGCGCAGATGAAGCTCGACCAGTTCGCCGGACCCGCAGCCTCTCGTCAGCGCGAAAGCTCCGTCGGCGGCGGCGCTGTTGTGGTTCAAGTTGAGGCGCCGCAGCCCTCCAAACCACGGTGCCTCTGTCAGTGTCCGCACACCCTTCGCGGTGATCTCGCAAGTGTCCAGGTCGAGATCGAGCAGCTCGGCGCAGTAGGCCGCGCCCGCCAGCACCTGTGCCCCAGCGTCGCCGATGGGGTTGTGATCGAGGGCCAGTCGGTGCAGGCGCGTTCCTGTCTGGACCTCGAATAGTCGTGGCATGTCGTCCGCGGCGATGCGGTTATTCGACAGGGTTAGCTCGCGCAGGTTGGTCAGGTGCGGCGACTCCAGCAGATCAAAAAGGGCGGGGCCGTCGATTTCGTTGCCCGTCACATCGAGGGAGCGCAACTGGGTCAGGTAGGGCGACCTCGCCAGTAAAGCGGCGTCGGCCGGCCGGATGCGCGCGTCCTCGTAATAACCGTAGCGGTTGCCTTTCATGCTCAGGGTGGTGAGGTTGCGAAACTGAGCGGATTCGGCGAAGGGACGCAAATTGCCGTTGCCCATGAAACAATCATCGAGCCGAAGCGTCTCCAGGTTCCCCAGCTGCGCGGTTCGTCCCAGAGCGACGAACTGCTCTCCCTCCATGTTCAGGCCCGAGAGATCCAGCGCCTTCAGCTTGGACAACAGAGGGGACTGAAACACTCGATCTGGCTCTTCGTGCAAAGCATTGAGATCCAATTCCAGACGCAACCCGGATAGGAACGGCACGGGAGGACAATCGGGCCAGGATTGGTATCCGGTGATAGTGGCCCAGCGTACCGGCGCGCTCCGGCAGATTTCCTCGGCATGATCCGACAACACCAGACCGTTATCCACCCTTACCTCATGCACGAACCCGCGCTCGAACGCCCCCCATTCCACTCCCAGGATTTCGGGCAGCTCAGCACGCCAGACATGCTCGTGACGACCCAGCAGCACGCGCTCACGCCAGGCCAGCAGCGACCAACGCCGATGCCAGCGCGGCAGCCGGACCTTCTCGCACTGCACACGGATGAATTCGGCGCGCGCCGAATCGCCGTTTTCCTCCAGCCAGTCGGCGTAAACCAGTCGCGGCGTGTTGTCCTCGGGATTGTCGTGGATCGCTTGCAAGAACGCTTTCGCCAGTCGATTGTCCTTCATCGCCGCTTTCCCCCCTCATTCTCCACACCCAGCGTCCCCAGCGCCGGCCATAGACGTTGATGCACGCGGTCAACCACCGCTCGCAGATCGTCGGCGCCGTCGTTCGCCGGCCGACTGCGGCAATACTCCGCCCACTTGACACGGGCCGATTTCAGTTCCCACCAGTCCGTCGTCGCGAACACGGCGGCGTCGGTCAGCGCATAGCCACGGCTGACAAACGCCGCCTCGATCGCCACCGGCAGCGACGCATCCTCCAGGGACGTCGACTCGACGAGCAGATACAAATCGTGCAGATCCTTCGGCCGCCAGCCGTGTGGCCCCATCTCGGCCAGTCCATGCAACTTCCAGGCGAGGGCCGTCTCCGGCCGCACCGTCCACAACAGCGCCGGCGGTCCCAGCAACATGGGATAATCCATCCGTTGCTGCGACGGCACAAGTGGGTCGTTGAAACCCACGTCGATTTGCAGTGGTTGATCGGCCTGACCGAATCCGGCCCTCACGGACAGTCGCACGCCGGGAAACGCCGACTTTATCCAGATCCCCCGCGCGTGGAATGATTGTACCTCAATGCAAACGCCGTCCTCAATCTCCGCAGGGGACAGGGCCGGGACGAAACGCCGGGCCGTGTCGTTCACGTCGTGCGGAAAGGTGCCGACGAAATCCAGATCGTCGGCGACGCGGACACGCGGAGCGACCCAGGCGCGCGTGAGCATACTGCCGCGCAGCACGAAATCCCCGGCGTTCGGCGAGCGCGACAACCGACGCAGCACCCCTTCGAGGACGTGATGCCGCACCGTCTCGTCCAGCGGCCGACCCGTCCGGCGCGCTTGCTCGACCAGTTCGTCCCACAGGAGACTCATGAGCCGACTCCGGCCCCGGCCGGCGGATCGATCCAACCCGCGTCCAGGCGTTCGGCGCTGTCGAAGATGGTGTATTCGCGCTGTCGGTTCGCAACGGCGAACCGCGACGCGGACAGGTCGCGCTCCAGCGCCTCCAGTCTGGTGAAGGCACTGCGGCGACCGATGCCGTAAAGACGCAAGGTGACGAAGCGCTCCGTGCGTCCATCGCTGTCTGTCTTCAGCGCGTTTCGCGACAGCCGGGCATTGTGCCGATGGCAGCAGGCACGCAACGCTTCCAGGTCGGCGTTGGCGGGCAGAAGCAGCTTGACGTGAAATTCAAAGTAGTTCGCGGCGGGGGCGCGGGCGGCTTGCTCGTCGGAGTCGGGCACGCCCTCGTTGGTGGCGACAGCTTCCAGTTTGACGCGGGCCAAGATAAAACCCGCCGTCCGCAGGGCGCGGCACTGGGAAATCACTTCCTCCACAACGAGGCAGATTTCGCCGTGATGATAACACGCCGTCATCGGCTGCGAGCGCGTGGCGCCCTCTGGCAGTTCGATGAGGACCGACTTAACGCCGATCTGTCGGCAGACATCGCGGAAATGGGAATGCTGATCGCGGTCCACTGCCTCGATGGTGATATGCGACTCGAACGTACCGCGATAAGGAGAACCCGCGAGCCTGGCGTGAAGCTTTTGTTCGGGGAGCAACGACGGGCGCATGTGTTCCCTCCTCTCAGCCCGACGGGGCGGATCAGGGAGTCGGCCCTTGCTTGGCCCCCTTGGTTCGCCGCAGGATGCGGAGCACGTCCCAGACCAGCACGGACGTATCCGCGCCGCCGGAGTAGAGTAGTTTGGCGTCCGGCGAGAAGATGAGCAACTTCGCATTGCCCGGCTGTCCCCGGCATTGCCCTATCTCGGCACCCGTACCGAGATCCCAAAAACGGATCGTGCTATCTCGGCCAGACGAGGCGAGGAGCCGGCCGTCCGGCGAAAAGGCGACGCTGAGAGTCGGTTCGCGGTGCCCCTTGAGGCGCAGCCGTTCCTTGCCCGTGGCTGTTTCCCAGATGGAGATGGTTTTCGTGCGATTGAGAGCCAGCAGCTTGCCGTCGCGCGACAGGGTGAGGCGGGCCCAGTTGCCGTAATCGGAGGTTTGGGGATCGTTCTTGTGCATCTGGTCGTTGATCGTGTCGGTCAGCTTGGGAAGCTCGTCTCCGCGGTCGATGTCCCAAGCACGGACATCGGTTCCCTCCTGAGTTCGGATGGCCGCGAACGCGCGCTTGCTGTCGGCGGTGAAAGCAATCGTTTCCAGATATTGATGTTGCCGGCTGATGCCGTCGATCCGCCGGATTTCTCGGCCGGTTCGCGCATCCCAAAAGCACAGTCTCCCTCCCCAGCTGGTTGTGGCCAATTTTTTACCGTCGGGGGAAAAGGCCGTTGCAAGAAGATACTCCTCACGGTCCAAGGGTGTATGCGGTGCTGGTCCTGTCCGAATGGCGCGCATTTCCTCGCCGGTGGAGACGTTCCACAGGCGCAGGAAACTTTGGAGGCTTGCGGTGGCCAGTGTCTTGCCATCGGGTGAGAAGGCGCAGCCCGTTAGTAGCTCTCCCTGCGGCGCGAGATGGTGCAGGAGCTTCCCCGTGGCCGTGTCCCACAGACAGACGTCTCGGTTGAGGGTGGCGAGCCGCCGGCCATCCGGCGACAGGACGAGAGCGTCAATCTCGAAAAGATTGCCTTCCGGGGGTTGGATCTCCTTGCCGGTGGCTGTGTCCCAGCGACGGACCACATTGTCGCCGGTAAATAGCGCCTTGCCATCGGAGAAGGCGAGGCTGTGAGCAAAAATCTTGATGGTGTGCAGCAGTTCGCCCGTGGTCCGGTCCCAGATGCGGACGTCGCCATCGAAGCCGGTATTCACTCCCGCGGAGGCCAGGAGCTTGCCGTTGGGAGAAAACGCGACCGCATGGACCGACTCGCGCTCGCTCTCCAACTCCCGCACGCGCTTGCCGGTCGCCACATCCCAGATCGCGATACAACCCACACCACCGGGGCCGTTACCAATCGCCAACGAAGTGCCATCGGTCGAAACGGCGAACGACAGGGGGTCTGCCTCGTCACGGGGCATCTCGCGGCGCTGGCGGCGCTGGGCCACGTCCCAGATGCGGAGCTTGTGATCGGCCCGCGATGTGGCCAGCAAAGTTTTGCCGTCGGGCGTGAAGGCGAGTTGCACCGGGATGGGCACCGCGCGCTTTTGGGGTAGCGAGGCGATTTCTTCGCCCTTGGCCATGTCCCACAAGTGAATGGCTTCGGAACCTTGAGAAGCGAGCATTTTGCCATCGGGAGAAAACGCCAGGCCGGTCACCTCACCCTGGTGTCGCTTGATTTGCCGCAGTTTCCGGCCGGAAACCGGATCCCATAAATGGATCGTCTCCCCGACCCCCGCCGCGAGGATGGCGCCGTTGGGTGCAAGCGCGATGTACCGACTCGTCTCCGGAAAGCGATGAAGCAGCCGGCCCGTAGCCAGTTCCCATACACAAGTGCTGACACCGCTGGTAATCAGCGTCTTGCCGTCTCGGCAAGGAATCAGGGAGAGGATAGGGCCGCCCGGACGGAAGCGGACGGAGCCTATGCGCCGAACCGCGTCCGCTGGGATGGGATCCCCAAATGAATCGACGTGTTCCCGCTTCGCCACGGCAGGTTGAGGCTGGTCGGCGACCGCCAACCGGGCCGCGCAGGAGGACAGCAGAAGGACCAATACGGCTTTGTGCAGAAGAGGAGCGATTTCGCGAGGTTTCCGCGCGGAAGGGGGCATGATTTCTCCTCGAACGAGGCACCTACCCTCTTCCCCGCGATCCCAAGGGCCGTTCTATCCGTTTTTTCGCAACGAGGCGAGATCCCCGCCTCCGCTTCAGAGTGCGTCTCCCTCATCTCAGCAATCACTCTTAGACCGCTTGCCGGATGACCTCGCCGCGACTGATGGCCAGCGGACGGCCGAGCGTATCGTGAATCTCCGTGTGCGATGGATGACCCAGGCAGTGATACACCGTCGCCGTCAGGTCTTGCGGTTGCACCCGACCTTCGCGCGGCAGACCGCCGATCTTGTCCGAGGAGCCGATCACCTGTCCGCCGCGCACGCCCCCGCCGGCCAGCGTCACCGAGAAAACGCCGCCCCAGTGATCGCGGCCGCCGCCAGGGTTGATCTTCGGCGAGCGCCCAAACTCGCCCATCCACACCACCAGCGTTTCGTCCAGCAATCCGCGCAGGTGCAAATCTTCCAGCAGGGCCGAGTACGCGAGGTCCATCGGCGGCATGAGGTTTTTCTTCAGGCGCTGAGCGTTCTTGTTGTGCGTGTCCCAGGCTGGGCTGTCGTCGGTGTCGCCCGGCATGCGCGTCCAGTTGACCTGCACCAACGAGACGCCGGCTTCGACCAAGCGACGCGCCAGCAGCACGCTCTGGCCCCAACGATTGCGGCCGTAGCGATCGCGCATGGTCGCCGGCTCGCGGTCGAGATCGAACGCTCGGCGGGCCTTGCCGGCGCGCAGCAGGTCGAACGCCTGCCGGCTGCGGTGATCGAAGCGGGCGATGGCCTCGCTGCGCTCGGCAGCATCGAGTCCACGGTTGACCTGTTCCAACAGCGACAGCCGCGAACCCAGCCGCGCCGCGGGCATGTCCGGCGACAGACTCAATCCGGGGATCTGAAAATCGGGCGACGACGGATCGCAGCGAATCAGCCAGGGGTCGGCCGTGCGCCCGAGGAAGCCTCCGTCCTGGCCGGGCCAGAAAATCATGCCGGTGTTCCAGATTGGTTCGGGCAGCGTGATGGCCGCCGGCAGGCCGTTCTTCCCGCGCCGCAGACGATTGACGATCGCTGCGGTACACGGCCAATCGTTGGGAGCGCCCGGCTTGGCGTTCTCCGTGTTCGTCGGCTGGTGCGGCACGCCCGTCAGCATCCAGTACCCGCTCGACGAATGGGCGTTATCGGCGGTGGACATGGAGCGCACAACGCAAATGCGGTCGAGCATCCGGGCGGTGCGCGGCATCAGTTCGCCGACGCGGATGCCGGGGACGTTACTGGCGATGGACTTCAGTTCGCCGCGGATCTCAACCGGGGCGTCGTCCTTGGGATCCCAGGTTTCGTGTTGCGGCGGCCCGCCCAGATGAAAGAGAAGGATGCACGCCTTGGCCTTGCCGAAGGAGGAACCGCCTGCCGTCGCCGGCTCGGCCCGCGCTCCCAGCAAGGACGGCAGCGACAGACCGAACGCTCCCAGGCCGCCGATGCGCAGCCACTCGCGGCGCGTCAGGCCGTCGCACAATCGCGTTCCACGGTCGTATAGGCTGAACATAAATCCCTCCCTGTCGGGGATAGCAATTGCAGTGTACTCGATGGCGGAGGTTCGCCCAAGAAGAAATGGACTTGCCGGCACGCCGGTTGACCCTGACCGGAAGCGCCGGCATGGTTAAGATGCGGGCAGGGCGAACGAAGTAACTTGTGGAGAGTTCACGACCCTGGAGATACCGTCCTTATGGATCTTTCGACCCTCGCTCGAGGGCAGCGCACCGCGGGCCGATTGGCCCACATCGTGACCATTCTCTGCAAATACAGCCTGGCCGACTGGCTCAAGGCCGTCAACGTCCAGCCCGTCCGCAAGTTCCTCACCAGCTTCGACGGCCAACCGATCGCCGGCCTGTCCACGGAGGTGCGCATCCGCATGGCCCTGACCGAGATGGGCACCACCTTTATCAAACTCGGCCAGATCCTCAGCACGCGCCCCGATGTCGTCGGACCCGTCCTCGCCGACGAACTGTCCTCACTTCAGGACGACACGCCGGCCGATCCGCCCGATACCGCTCGCTCCCTCATCGAGTCGGAACTGCACCGGCCCATCAAGGAACTGTTCGCCGAGTTCGAGGACCAGGCGTTCGCGTCGGCGTCGATTGGGCAGGTCCACCGCGCCCGCCTACGCGATGGCCGGCAGGTCGTCATCAAGGTGCTGCACCACAACATCGAAGACAAGGTCGCCACCGACCTCGACATCATGATGGCCCTGGCCGAGATCGGCGAGAAATACAGCGCCGAGCTGCGCAACTATCGGCCGCACGCCACCATGATGGAGTTTCGCCGGACGCTGATGCGCGAGCTGGATTTTCGCCGCGAGCTGCGCAACATTCAGGAGTTCATGCACAATTTCAAGGGCGACCGCACGGTCCGCTTTCCCGCGCCGCACCCGGCCCTGTCGTCGCGGCGCGTGCTGACGCTGGATTACCTCGACGGCGTCCGCATCGCCGACACGAGCCGGCTCAAACTGGAGGGGCACGATTTGCACGAGATCGCGCGCCGCGGGGCGAACGTCGTGCTGAGCATGATCTTCCGCGACGGCTTCTACCATGCCGACCCGCACCCGGGCAACTTGCTCGTTTTGGCCAACACGGTTATCGGCGTGCTCGATTGCGGTATGGTCGGCCGGCTCGACGACAACACGCGCGATGCATTCACGACCATGCTGCTGGCCGCCATCGCCAAGGATTCCGGCCAGCTTACCGATATGGTGCTTCGTCTGGCCCGCGTCCCGGCCGATCTCGACCGCGATGCCTTCGAGGCGGAGGTCCACGATTTTCTCGCCGACTACGGCACGCAATCGCTCAACCAATTCGATGTCTCCGGGGCGCTGAACGGACTAACCGACATCATCCGCCGGTATCACTTGCTGCTGCCGGCGAACCTCGCGCTGCTGCTCAAGGCGCTGATCGTGCTGGAGGGCACTTCGAGGCAGCTGGACCGCTCGTTCAGCCTCGCGGAGATGATCCAGCCGTATTACCGGCGCGCCGTTCAGGAGAAGCTGTCGCCGCGGCGCATCTTCCGCCACATGCGACGGCTGTTCATGGAATGGGACCGGCTGTTGCGAACGCTGCCGGGCGACGTGGGCGACATCCTGGAGCGCACCAAACGCGGCAAATTCACGTTCCACTTCGAGCATCGCCGGCTGGAAACGTCGGTGGCCCTGCTGGTGGAGGGGCTGGTCACGTCGGCGATGTTTCTGGGAGCGTCGCTGATGCTGTGCCATCGGGTGATGGCGGACCCGTGGCTGGACGTGTCGATTCCCGGACTGCTGGGATTGCTCGCCAGCATGGTTCTCGTCTGGCGGATTATGCGGGCGACGAAAAAGAGCCGCAATGAAACGTAACCGCTCAGCGGGCCGTCTGCCACGCCTTGATCGCGTCGATCGGGTAGATCAGCATGACCACATTCAGACGCAGACTATCGTGTATCCAGAAGAGCAATGCCGACTCGATCGCCAAGAAGAGAAGGAGCGAACCCCAAAGGCCAAGGCGGCGAGCCAATACGAAACCGATGGCGCAGCTGAAGATGTCACCGAGCGAGTTGATGATCGTATCTCCCGCATAGCCCAGGGCCATTGTGGTCGCGCGGTAGCGCTCGATAACGAAGGCGGAATTCTCGAACACTTCCCAAAGGGACTCGACAAACACCGCAATCGAGAGTTGCCAAGGCGGCGTCAGTCGGGGGGTGATCCAGGCCAACAGACCGCAAAGCAGAATGCCGTGCAGGATGTGCGTGAAACTGTAGGGATCGAAAAGATGCTGTGAGGTGTGCGGTCCTAGCGCATCGCTCACCCACAAGTATGGCTGCCCACAGGCACACCACCAGGCGCGTCCCTGAACGCGGAGTTGCAAGACGGCGGCCATGCAAACCAGCGCCGTCACAAGACAAGGCCGGAGATGACGCATCCCGCGCGAGTTGGGTTGGTCCATGCTCTCCTCTCCGGTTATCCTCTCGTTTGCCGCAAGGGAATAACAACTCAGCCCCAGAGCGTAATGGAACGCTACGATTCTCCGACCCGCGAGACGATCTCCTGATAAGCCGGTTGTCGGCGGATCGGCTCCAGGTCGGGGTCAGTCTTCAAGAGTCGCGTGTCCTTGAAGTCTTTCGTGACGGCGGTGCGGAGGACTTGCAAAGCCTTCTCAACGTAAGCAGGGCGATCGGCGGCCGGAGCCGCGGCGGCGCATTGAGCGTAGCAATCGGCGATTTGCAGCAGCAGTGTGGGGTTGTCCTCAATCTGTTTCCGCAGTGTGTCGGCGAGGCGGGCGGCATCGTTCGTCCGGCCACAGTGCGCCAGGGTACATGCGAGGTCGGCCTGATAAAAGACATTCTGCCCATCCAGTTTCCGCAGTTGCTCGCGCAGCGGCAGCGCGGCCTGAAAATGGGTCCGTGCCGCCGCCGCATCCTTTTCCACCAGGCCCAGACGGTGATACGTCCGTGCCAGCAACATCCGATATTCGAGCTTGTCGGATTGCTTGTCGAAGGCGATGCGGACCAGGGGTAGGGCTTTTTCGTAGAGCCGGCGCGCCTCCGCCGGCCGACCCAGGCAGAGAAGGGCATCGCCGTAGGCGCCGTAAACGTCCGCCAGGTCGTTCTTGAAGTCATGGTATTTCGGGAACTTGCCGACCAGTTCTTCGCAGATGGCAGCCGCTTCGTCGAACGCGGCCCGCGTCGCCTTGTCGTCGCCCCGGCGCGCGCAAGCCTGACCCAGCCAGTAGCACGATTCGGCCAGGTAGCCCTGGGACTCGACCTCTTTGTTTGTGTTCTTCGCCGCCGCGGCCACCTGACGGCGCAGGCGGACGGCTTGCTCGAAGGAGCGGCGACCAGCGTCCGGGTCGGCCAGCAGCAGGCTGGCTCGGCCCCGTTGCAGGTGGTAATTGGCCAGCAGACGCTCGTTGTCCGGCGGTCTGTCTCGATAGAACCCACTGCGGGGATGGTCGGCGATGTCCTGCTGGATCTGCGAAGAGCGCAGGAAGTTTTCGTACGCTGTCCGGGCGTTGCCGGTGAGTTCCAATTTCTTTTCGGCAATCAGGGCCACCATCAAGGCTTGATTGCCGCGCGCCAGATCGTTGTCGGCCTCCTTCCGAACGACCTCCTCGATCAGGTCGAGCGCGCGTTGATACTCGCGCAAGGCCGCCTCACCCTGGCCCAGACGCTTGAAGAGGTCACCCATCGACTGATGGGCGCGTGCCAGGCCGAAGGAGGTCAATTTGTCGCCCACCATCTGCTGGCTGAGCTTCAACATGGCTTGCCGGAGCGTGCCCAGCATGTGATCGGAGAGAGCCTTGGCTTCCGGGCCAAGTTCGCGCGGGACGCCTTCGCCCTGGAGTTGCCGTTGCAAAGCCACGCCGAGATCGATCATGGCATGGACCGTCTCGTCGTGCCGGCGCAGAGCGTTGTCGCGGGCGATCGTCGCCTTCTTCTCATTCGCTTGAGCTTCCTTCTCGTTACGCCGGGCGAGAATGGCATTGTTGACGGCCTCGTTGTGCGCCTGCTCCGTGGCGTCCTTCTCACGCGAAAGTTTCCAGGCCAGCCACGACGAGGTGCTTCCCCAGGCGATAAGCAGGACGACGGCCAGGGCGCTGACGGCGGCCAGCAGCGGGTTGCGCCGGCACCAGCGGGTCAGTCGCTCGGTGCGCGACACCGGCCGAGCCAGGATCGGCTCGCCGTTGAGAAAGCGCCCCAGGTCGTCGGCTAACTCGCGTGCCCCGGCGTAACGGCGGACGGCATCCTTGTGCAGACATTTCAGACAAATGGTTTCCAGATCGCGCGGGACGCGCGGCTGCAACTGACCAGGCGGCACCGGCTCGCGCGTACGCACCTGTTCCAGCGTTTCCAGTATGGTGGTGCCTCGGAAGGGAGGCCGGCCCGTCAGCATTTCATAGAGGACGGCGCCGAGGGAATAGACATCGGAGAGAGGACCGACCTCCTTGCTCTTGCCCTCCGCCTGCTCGCGGGCCATGTAACTGGGCGAGCCGAGAATGGCCCCTGTTTGCGTGTGACTCGCATCCTCGTCGAGACGCTTGGCCAAGCCGAAGTCAGAGATTTTGGGCACACATTCGGCGAGCGGGGGACGCAAGTCCTCTGTTGGTTCCTCCACAACAGGCGGTTGACGTCCCCCGCTCGCCAGCAAGACGTTCGCCGGCTTGAGATCGCGATGGATGACATGATGTTGATGGGCCGCCGCCATCGCCAACGCCAGCGTGCGAATCAGCTGGGCCGACTGTTCTGGTGCTTGCGGGGCGCCGCGCAGTCGGTCGGCCAGCGTGCCGCCCTCGACGTACTCCATCGAGAAGAACGAGCGACCCTGGTATTCGCCGACCTCATAGATCTGCACGATGTTCGGATGTTGCAGGCGGGCGACGGACTCGGCCTCGGCCCGGAAGCGCGCTAACTCGTCGGTGCCGGCGTGTTCGCCCGACAGAATCATCTTGAGGGCGACGAGGCGCTTCAGGCCGGGCTGACGGGCCTTGTAAACGACGCCCATGGCGCCGCGGCCGAGAATGCCGAGGATCTCGTAACCGGCGACCTGCGGCAATCCCACCTCCGTCCCGCTCGCGCCGTCCTCGCCTCGACTGTCTCCCTCCGTGCGGACCAGAGTGGACGACGACTGAGACGAAAGTGCTTCCCCTCTCGCCTCCGAGACATTCGGATCATCGCGTCTCGGCTCGGCAGTCGTCCGCTGTCCGGGAAGATTACCCTCCGTGGAAGCAGCGGTTTCAATCTTGCCACGTTCCGCTTCGGACGGTGGAACCGACTCCCCACTCGGCGGGCGAAGATTGACGGTTTCGCTCTCGTTGGGAGGCTCGTTCATGATGGCTCTCCGGGTAGATGGGCTAGGGCGACAGAACCCGAATGCCTCACCTGGCACCAATCGTTTCGGCTAATCTCTTCCGGAACTGCGATCGTCCGATAGTACGCTCTGGAGCGAACATCGTCAACGACTCCCGCCGAAAGGTCAACGGTAGACAATGCTCCGCCGCGATGTGATAATAGTTTTACTCTCGCTCTCCCGCCTACCTTGACCCTACAAGCCGGACCCGGCGATGAACCAGCGACTTCAACCTACCTCCATTGTCTGCACGGCGATCCTCGCGGCATCCCTTGTTGCGATGCTCCCAGGCGCCGCCGAGGGCGAGAATGTCACCTTCGAGCAGCATGTCCGTCCCATTCTCAAGGTTTATTGTCTCGATTGTCACGGCGGCGGCGAGAAGCTGAAAGGCAAGCTCGATCTGCGTCTGCGCCGCTTCGCCGTGCAGGGAGGCAAGAGCGGCCCGGCCGTCGTTCCCGGCGATGCCGCGAAAAGTCGGCTGCTGGAGCGCCTCAAGGCCGGCGAGATGCCGCCGGGAGAGAAAAAGGTGTCGGCCGAGCAAATCGCCGTCATCGAACGCTGGATCGCCTCCGGCGCGCTGACACGGCGCGAAGAACCTACAAAGCTGCCTCCCGGCATCGACATCACGCCGGACGAGCGCGCGTACTGGTTCTATCAGCCCATTCGTCGCGTCGAGTTGCCGCGATTCGCCGCCGGCGACCGTGTTCGCACTCCCGTTGACGCTTTCGTGTTGGCGAAGTTGCGCGCGAAAGGGTTGGCCTTCAACCCGGATGCCGACAGAGTCACGCTTCTGCGGCGGGCCAGCTTCGACCTGATCGGACTCCCGCCGACCCAGGGAGAAATAGATCAATTCCTCTCCGATAAGTCGCCGGATGCTTACGAGCAAATGATCGACCGCTTGCTGGCCTCGCCGCACTACGGCGAGCGCTGGGGCCGCCACTGGCTGGACGTGGCCGGCTACGCCGATTCCGATGGCGATGGCACCAAGGACACGCCGCGCCCTTACGCCTGGAAATATCGCGATTACGTGATTCGCTCACTCAACGCGGACAAGCCGTTCGACCGATTCATTACCGAGCAACTGGCCGGCGATGAACTCGTGCCCAGGCCGTGGACGAACCTGAAACCGGAACAGATCGAACTGCTGACCGCGACCGGCTTCCTGCGCACAGCCCCCGACGGCACGAGCAACGGGGGCGTGGCCGAGGCGCAGCAACAGATGAGCGATACCCTCAAGATCGTCAGTTCATCGCTGCTCGGTCTGACGGTCGGCTGCGCCCAGTGCCACGATCACAAGTACGACCCCATCCCGCAGGCCGATTACTACCGGCTGCGCGCGGTGTTCGAGCCGGCCTTCGATCCGCTGCACTTCCGCCGTCCGGCGCAGCGTTTGGTGTCGCTGTACACGGAGTCCGACCGCGCCCGCGCCGCCGCCGTCGAATCGGAGGCCGCGAAGATGCAGGCGGAATACAACGCCCGGCAAAAGAAGTATGTCCGCGAGGCATTCGAGAAGGAATTGACGAAGTTCCCCGCCGCCCAGCGCGACAAGCTCCGCGCCGCCTTCGATACGCCGGCGGACAAACGCACGGCCGAGCAAAAGAAACTGGTCGAACTCAATCCCAAGCTGAAGCTCAATCCGGGTGTGCTCTACCAGTACAACCAGGCGGCGGCCGACGAGTTGAAGAAAGAGCAAGCGAAGATCCAGGCGAAACGAGCGGAGAAGCCGGTCGAGGATTTCGTTTCCGTGCTCAGTGAGGTGCAAGGACAATTACCGCCAACACGGATCTTTTATCGCGGCGATTCTCGCCAGCCGCAAGCGGAAGTGCGGCCGGGCGATTTGACCATCGCCGCCCCGGACGGCGAACGACTCGAAATCCCTACGGGAGATGCGAAGCAACCATCCTCCGGCCGGCGATTGGCGTATGCCAAACATCTGACGAGCGGCCGTCATCCGCTAGTTGGCCGCGTGCTGGCGAATCGCTTATGGCTGCACCACTTCGGCCGCGGTATCGTCGAGACCCCAGGCGACTTTGGCATTCTCGGCCAACGCCCGACACATCCCGAATTGCTCGACTGGCTCGCAGGCGAATTGGTCCGCCAGGGGTGGAGCCTCAAGCGGATGCACAAGCTCCTCATGAGTTCGACCGTCTATCGCCAATCGTCGCGGCGTGAATCGGCGAAGGACGCCGTCGATTCCGGAAACGCGTTGTACGGCCGTTATGCCGTGCGGCGCTTGGAGGCGGAGGCGCTGCGCGATCGAATCCTGACGGCGTCCGGCCGGCTCGATCGCACCCTGTTCGGCCCGCCCGTGCCGGTAGTCGAGGACGCGGTCGGTCAGGTCATCGCGCCGGACGACAAGCCGCGCCGGGGCGTCTATCTGCAAGCGCGCCGCAGCAAGCCGGTGGCGTTCCTGACCGCGTTCGACGCGCCGGGCGGCGAACTGAACTGCGACCGCCGCATCTCCAGCACCGCCGCTCCGCAAGCCCTCATGCTGATGAACAGCGATTTCGTGCGCCAGCAGGCCGGCCACTTCGCCCGCCGAATCGTAGGTCAGGCTTTCCAGCCTGACGCGACAAACGAGCCGGCCCTGCGCGACCGCCGCCTCGCCCTGGCCTGGCAGTTCGCCTATCAGCGCCCGATCGGGCCGGACGAACGGATCTCGGCCGGCCGCTTCCTCGATCGCCAGCGCGCCCTGCATCAGACGGCCCCCGGCAAAACCGACCCGAACCTGGCCGCGTGGACGGACCTGTGCCAGCAGTTACTTTCCTCCAACGAGTTTCTCTATGTGGATTAATTCATCCATCCCGACGCGCCGCGAGTTTCTCTGTCGATCCGCCTTCGGCATCGGCGCCTTCGCGCTGGCGCATCTGCTTCAGCGCGACAACGCGCTGGCCGAAGTGCCGAGCAAGCCGGGCGAAAACTTGCCGCTGAACCTCCACGCTCGTCCGCCGCACTTCACGCCCAGGGCGACGGCGATGATCTCGCTGTTCATGCACGGCGGACCGTCGCACGTCGATCTGCTCGATCCCAAGCCGGAATTGAGCAAGAACCACGGCAAGGACTACTCCGGCGATGTCGTGTTCAGCTTCGTCAATCGGGCCAGCAAGAAGCTCTTCGGCACTCCGTTCAAGTTCGCCAAGCATGGACGCTGCGGCACCGAGGTATCGGAACTGCTGCCGCACACGGCCGGTATCGTCGATGACATCACCGTCGTGCGTTCGATGCACACCGGGCACAACGGCCATGAGGTGTCGATCCGCTATTTCCACGGCGGTATCGCCGGCGTGACCGGCCGGCCGACGATGGGCAGCTGGATCACCTACGGACTCGGTAGCGCTTCGCAGGAATTACCGGCGTACATGGTGCTGTCCGATCCGGGCGGCCATCCCGTCGATGCCACACACAACTGGTCGAGCGGCTTCATGCCCCCGCTCTATCAGGGCACGGTGCTGCGGCCCCAGGAGCCGCGCATCTTGAACCTCGATCCGCCGCCGCAGTTGCGCGGCGAACCGCAGCGGCAGAACCTCGATTTCCTCGCCGAACTGAATCGCCGGCATTTGCGTCTCCATCCCGGAGAGTCCGACCTGGAATCGCGCATTGGCAGCTACGAGCTTGCCGCCGCCATGCAGACTGCGGCCAAGGAAGCGCTCGACATCTCGAAGGAGCCAGCCTACATCCACCGTATGTACGGCATTGACCGCGAACCGACGCGCTCCTACGGCACGCGCTGCCTGATCGCTCGCCGCCTGGTCGAGCGCGGTGTCCGTTTCGTGCAACTGTTCCTCGGCGGCCAGCCGTGGGACAACCACAACAACATCCGCAAGACCCTGCCCGACATCTGCAAGCGGACCGACCAACCCGCCGCCGCGCTGGTGAAAGACCTGAAGCAGCGCGGCTTGCTCGATACGACGATCGTCCACTGGGGCGGCGAGATCGGCCGGCTGCCGGTGTGCGAGGGGGAACTGAATGACGCCGTCGGCCGCGATCACAACGGCCAGGGATTCTCGATCTGGCTGGCCGGCGGTGGCATCAAGGGCGGCACCGTCTACGGCGCGACCGACGAGGTCGGCCACAAGGCCGCCGTCAACGTCGTCACGCCCAACGATTATCAGGCCACCATCCTGCATCTGCTCGGTCTGGACCATACGAAGCTCGTTTACCACAGCAACGGCCGCGAACAACGTCTGATCGACGGTCGGCCGGCGCGCGTGGTCAAGGAGATCCTGGCCTGAGCGGTGAGAACGAGGAGACCGCCATGAACGATCCACTCCCTCGCACGATTTCGCGGCCGATCCAGTTCGCGAACGGCTGTGCCATCGGGATCAGCAATCGCTGGCACAAGGGACAGTATTGCGTCATTCTGACCGAGGCGGGACTGGTCGGCTGCGGTATCTACGATGTGAAGACAGCCGGCGAGTTCGGGCAAGCAATCGCCGTCGCCCGCGGTACACCCGAAAAACCGCTGGTCAACCCGGAAGATTTGTTCGAGGCGAAGATTGTCGATCTGACGCCTCACGCGCGAGAACTGGGCATACAGATCGGCATGACCGGACGCGAAGCGGTCGAGATCCTTCTCGCCGCCGCGCCGAAATCGGAGTAACTTCACCAGCCCGCAGCGCCAGCAAGGGTTGTCCTTGCTGGCGCTGCGGGCTGGCAGATGTTTACAGTCCCTCCACCTCCCAGCCCTTGCGATAGCGGCGACGGACGTACTGATTGGCCTTCTCCACGTTCGTCACCTTCAGCTTCGCCGCGTCCCACTCCAGCGTCTCTTTCGGGAAGCGCGTCGCCAGGCAGCCCAGCAACACCGTTTCCGTCAGCGGGCCGGAGTACGCGAAGGGAGCCGAGGTTTTGCCGTTGCCGCGACACGCCTCGACGAACTGCAAGTAATGATTGGCGCCCGGCTGTTTGGGCAGCTTATGATCTTTGAACTTCGACGCGGGCAACAGGATCGGCAGTCCGATGTACGGCGAGTACATTACTCCTTCGGTGCCGATGTAGATCGATCCCTGACCGTTCAACGGCCGACCTTCGAGCATCGCCTGCACTTCCATGGCCGGCCGCTCCACTTTGCCGTTATACCAGTGCAGCACGAGCGGATCGGTGGTGTACTTGGTGCCGGGGAAGGTGTATTTGACGTGGACGTTCAGGCTCCAATTGTGAGCGTTGGGCGCCTCCGCGATCTCGGAGCCAACCGCCGTCGGCGCCGTGAGGGCCATTGAGCCATATACCGGATCGAGAATGTGGCATCCCATGTCGCCGAAGGTCCCGGTGCCGAAATCGAGGCGCTTGCGCCAGTTGTTCGGATGATAGTAGCTGCCGCCGATAAAAGGCCGCTCGGCCGCCACGCCGAGCCATTCATCCCAGTTGAATCCTTCCGGAACCGGATCGCGGCGATCGGGGCGCGGGTTCACATCGCCCCAGTCCTTGTCGCTCCAACTGTGAACCTCCTTGACCTTGCCGATCGCGCCGGACTGAATCGTCGCCACGACGGTTCGATGCTCCGCGGCAGAGTGGATCTGAATACCCATCTGCGACACCAGTTTTTTCTCCGCCGCCACCTTCGCCAACTGTCGCGCTTCGTAGAGGGTTTGCGTCAGCGGCTTCTGCGTGTAGATGTGCAACCCCTGCTGCATCGCCCGCATGGTGATGGAAGCGTGCATGTGGTCCGGCGTGGACACGTTCACCGAGTTGAGGTGCTTTTCCTTGTCCAGCAGCTCGCGCCAATCCTGGTAGATCTTCGCGTCGGGGAACTTCTTCTTGACATCGGCTGTACGATTGAGATCCACATCGGCCACGGCGACAAGCTTGAGATGCTTGCTTCCGGTCAGAGGGCCGAGGTCGGACCATGCTTGGCCGCCGGCGCCGAAGCTGGCGTGGTAGATTGTCTCACTCGGCGCGGCCGTGGCATGCATCCGAAACACGAACGGAGCGGCCAAGCCGGCGGCTGTCAATCGCTTGAGGGCGCCGCGGCGAGAAATGCGGGAGGAGGTCATCAGAAAGTCCTTTCGTTTGGAATAGAACGCGGATGACGCGGATACGGCGGATTTACGCGGATCAGACAAGAATCAAATCCGCGCTGATCCGCCGTATCCGCGTCATCCGCGTTCTATTTCTTCTCCAGTCTCTTAATCTCGATTTTGCGGAACGCCACCGGATCGTTGTGGCCGGCGAAACCGAAGTGGCCGACGGTGCGCTCCTTGCCCGGATGCGCACTGTTGGCCATGTACTTGTCCACCTTGCTCAAATCGCAATCGAGGATGACGGTGCCGTTCAATTCCACCTTGATCGTCGATCCCTTGACCGTGACTTCTTGATAGTTCCACTCACCGATCGGCCGCTGATAGCCGCGATGGGCGGCCACCATGCCGTAGGCCGAGCCGTGCGCCTGGCGCGGATCGATGCCCTTATAGTCGTCCTTCAACACTTGCAGCTCGCACATTCCGAGGTAAGCCGTATCCCCCTTGCCGGGATAGCGGATGGCGAGACCGTTGTTCCCACCCCCCTCCTTGGGCATCTTGAACTCAAGGCGTGCGACGAAATCGCCGTATTCCTCCTTGGTGTAAATCGTGCCGCCCTTGCCGGGCTTGCACAGCACCGCGCCGTCCTGAACCTGATAGTTGTCGGTCGGGCCGGCCCAGCCGGTGAAGTCCGTGTCGTTGAACACGCTCTCGAAGCCCTTGTCGCCGCTGAATTTTCGCAGAAGGGCGTTGGCCTCGTCCGAAGGAATTTCGCGCACGTAGAGATTGCGCCAGCGCGTCTCGCTGTTATGCGTCTGGAGTTGAATCGGTCCTTTTTTCCGTAGTGGGAGTTTGCGGTCGAAGTAGTTTTCCAGGCGAGCGTGATTGACGACCAGTTTGTCATTGAGGTAAACGGTGACGCGCTCGCCGAGCATGAGGATGCGAAAACGGTTCCACTTTCCCGGCGGATTGTCGGCGAGCACGAGCGGATCCTTGCCGGGAGCGCCGCGACTGTTGTTCCACAGGCCGCCGCTGCCCTTGTCCGCCCCATTTCCCCACTGACCGCCTTCCTTGGTGTAATCCCAAATTTGCACCTGCGGCGTGGCCTTCAGGTAAACGCCGCTGTCCCCCTTCGGAGGGATCTTCCAGTCGATCAACAACTCGATGTCGCCATATTCCTTGTCCGTCGTCAGGTACGCCCCCTGACCGTCGTTGACGATTTCGCGGTTGTCCGGCCTCCAGTGCTTCTTGACGTCCTCGTTCCATTTGTCGAGCTGGGCCTTGCGAGCGTCTTCCGGCATGGCCGCGAGCTTGTTCGGATCGAAGGTCGGCATTCCGTGCCAGCCGGTGAGATCCTTGCCGTTGAAGAGCGAGGTGAACCCCTTCGGCGCTTTGCCGTCGGAAAGGGGTTTGTCGATCGGAGCCGGCGCGACTTTCGATGCTTGTTTGTCTTCGGCGTGCGTCGCCACGATGAGCGCGAGGACGGCGGTGAGGATCAGGCTGGAGCGGAGTAGTGTGTTCATGATCGGCAATTCCTGCGGAGGGAGGGAACATTCGGCACGTTCGGACGGCTGCGCGATGCAGCGAGGGGAGGCGTGTCCTTCGCGCCCGAACCGCCGACAATCATATGCGGCGGGCGGCTTCCCCGCCAGTGCATTAGGGAACGCGGAAGTTCAGCGCGCGGTCGCCGCCCATTTTTCCTTCATGAAACGAAGCCCCTGCGTATAGACTTCCTCGGCGCTGGGGAACAGATCGCGCCAGACCTTCGTCGCGGCGGCCAGGTCCGGCAGGGCGCGGCCGAACGATTCGATCACCATCCAGCCGTCATAGCCGACCTGCCGCAACGCCCGGAACGTCTCGTCCCAGGCGACGTGGCCGGTGCCCGGCGTGCCGCGGTCGTTCTCGCTGATGTGGACGTGGATGAAACTGTCGGCGATGCTGGTGATGACGGCGGCGGCGTGTTTCTCCTCGATGTTGGCGTGGAAGGTGTCGTACATCATGCGGAAGTTCGGATGATCGACGGCCTTCACCAGGGCGCGGGTGTCGGCGGCGGTCGTCAGAAAATAACACTCGAAGCGATTGAGGTACTCGATGGCCAGCATGACCTTCGCCTTTTTCGCTTCCTCGGCGGCCTTGCGCAACGTCTCGGTTGCCCATTTCTTCTCGTCGGCGGTCGGGCCAGTCCCGGAAAAGACGCCGAGCGGTGAGTGATACGGCCCGGCCATGTTTTCGCCACCGAGCGTCGCCGTCATCTTGATGGCCCACTTCAGCCGATCGAGTCCCGCCTGGCGCAGTCCCGGATCGGGACTGATGGGGTTGGCCTCCGGCGTGACGCAGCATACGGTGGTGCAGCCGAGTCCGTGGTTGTCGAGTTCCTTGCGGATGGTCTTGTAGTGCTCGGCGTCTCCCGCGAACAGGGGGATCTCAACGCCGTCGTAACCCACTTTCTTGAGCTTGCCGAACAGCGGGAAATGCTCCTCGGTAACGTGCGTGGTCCACAGCAGCAGGTTCATGCCGGTCTTCATAGGTGTGCGTCTCCGTTGCGAAGAAGTCCTCGTGGCGACAGAATGCCCGGTATTGTCCGGCACATCCGCACGCTTGGCAAGGAGGCTTTGGCGAACTTCCGCGTCGCCGCGTCGATGGGACGAAGAAAGCTGAAAAAAACGACCTGATTATCCGTACACACAAAGGGAGAAAACCGAGGGCGAGATGAGAGGAAGGGAACCGTGGAGCAGATCAACGCGCGATCCATTTTCAGTCCGGCGACGGGCTTCATTCAACGTGGTGGTTTCGACTGGACGTGCAACCCGTATGTCGGATGCAGTTTCGGATGCATATATTGTTATGCGATGTTCCTTCCACAGAACCGCCGGCCGCGCGAGGACTGGGGCAAGTGGTTTCAAGCGAAGATCAACGCTCTGGAGCTGGCCCGCAAGCAAGCTCCGAAGGTCGCGGGACAAGCCGTCTATCTCTCTAGCGTCACCGATCCATATCTTCCGGCCGAGCGCGGTTTGTGTCTGACGCGCGGCATTCTCGAAGAACTGGTCCCCTACCAGCCGCGCCTATTGGTGCAGACACGCGGGCCGTTAGTGGTGCGCGACCTCGACGAGCTGAGGCGCTTCCGGGCGGTGCGCGTCAACATGTCGATCCCGACCGACAGCGAGGAAGTGCGGCGAGCGTTCGAGCCGAAGGCGCCGCCGCTGGAGCGGCGCTGGCAGGCGTTGGCGGAAGTGAAGGCGGCGGGCGTGGCGACCGGCATCTGCGTGACGCCGATGTTGCCGCTGGAGAACCCCGAGAAGTTCGCGCGACGGATCGTCGAATTCGGCGCGGATGTGGTCGTGACGCAGCATTTCCACGATTCCGGCGGCGGCTTCGGAGCCGACACCGGCGCGGCCGCACGTCAGCTGCTAGCCGAGCGCCGCTGGACCCAAGACGACTATCGGCACTGCATCGAATTGCTTCGACGACAGCGGCAGGTTTACGAGGGTGAGGAAGGTTTTTTTCCGCCGCCGACTACCGTCAGGGCGCCGGCCGAATCGTGACGATTACTTCTCTCCCCAATCCCATGCGGAGCGGTCGGACCAGAGAGGCAGCAACTCCTGGTATTTCCGCGCATCAACGGCCACATCGAGTTGAACGTATCGTCCGCGGCGGGTGAAGCGAAAGCGTCCGACCTCGGCTTGTTCAACATCCGTCTCCAGGGCGAGGATTCGCGGCGCTATGGTTTGCTCCCAACTCGCCGCGTCATCGAGAAAATGAATCAAGCGCAGGCGCGCCTCCACGGCCGAACCGAAAGCCAACACGCACGGGGCGGCATTGTTCCAAATCTCATAGCGGCGTTCGGGATGGCCTATCAGCAAAAGATATTCCAGGCCGAGACGCTTTTCCGGCGCTACCAACCATTCGGAAACCGGCTCAGCTTCCTCGCCATGTCCGAACCGTTCGGGATGGCGTTTCCACTGGGTATCGAAGAGACGGCCCACCGCAACCGTTTCTTCGGGAAACAGCAACGGCTGGAACTCCTCACCCGCGCCATAGGTCGCCTCCAGCCGATAATCGCCATCGGCCAATTCGCAGACTTCGACCATTTCGGTTTCCGGGTCGAGCAGCCACAAGTGCGGCACACCGGCGCGGCGATACAAGCGCTTGCGCGGACCGCGATCGATGGCGCGTGTGGCGGGCGAGAGGACTTCGGCGATCAACTCCGGCACGCCCCAGAAATAATCGTGGCGCAGACAATCCACGGCTTGCGCGGGGAAATAAAGCTGGTCGGGGGCGACGTTTGTGCTGTCCGACAGGGAGAGATCCACGCGGCCGGCGCGATGGCCGCCGCAGCGTCGGCACCAGTCGCCGAATAACGTCCACAGGTTGAGCTGCACGTCATAATGTCGCTGGCGATCCTCCCAGCCGGTTTCTCGCCCCCTCGGCTGCTGCTCCCACAGATCGCGCCGCCAAAACGAGCTGTCGAGGGTCCACAAGACCTCGCTGTCCAGGGGGATCCACAACTCGATGGGCCGCGGATAGAGCATCAACTCGAATTGTTCAATTCGCGTCCGCCATTTCCTGCGGCCTTTCTGAACAGCTGGCTTGGCCGCGATGTTCTTCCAGCGACACAGCGTTTCGGTCCAGGCTTCGAGATGGGCTTCGCCTTCTTCCCTCGTGAGGAAGGGGAAGGCGCAGCGCGTGCGCCCGTGGAACAACTCCAGCTTGTTATTGGGAAGGCCGAAGAGAAGGGCGTATTCCAATCCCCACATGCGACGATCCTCCTATTCCTCCCAGCCGAACAGATAGGGGCGGACGTTGTAGGCAACCTCGCAATCACAATAACCGCCGAACGATCGCACACTCTCCAGCACGCGCTCCGGATCAAAACCCTCGTTCACCGCCCAGGTATGCGTTCGACTTAAGGTGTGATCGCAAGGGGCACCCACTTGAAACAATTGCTCATCCAGATAGTTCAGCAAAGCGCGCAACTGATCGGGCTGAAGACACATCCGGCGGCGTGCCTCGGCTTGCTCTTGGTCCTTGTACTGCTGGCGAAGTTCTTTCTTGCGCCGCTTGTCCATAAGGTTTATCCCTGCCCCACCTTTACCCACTTGTCATTCTTGGCGGACTCCAAAATCGCGTCAAGCACAAGCTGCGTCCCGTAGGCGTCGCGGAAATCCGGCATCGCCGGCTTGCCCGTCTCCACTCCCTTGAGGAAGTCGGCCACCTGATGCACGAAACTGTGTTCGTAGCCGATCTGCAATCCCGGCACCCACCAGTTGCCCATGTACGGATGGTCGCCGTCGCTGACGTGGATCGAGCGCCAGCCGCGGACGATGCCCGGATCGCGGTGATCGAAGTATTGCAGACGATGCAGATCGTGCAAGTCCCAGAATAGCGAGGCGTGCTCGCCGTTGATCTCGAACGTGTACAGTGCCTTGTGGCCGCGGGCGTAGCGCGTCGATTCAAACGAGGCCAGCGAACCGTTCTGGAAACGACCCATGAAAATGGCGGCGTCGTCGATGCCGACCTTTTCGACCTTGCCCGTCAAATTGTGCTTGCGCTCCTTGACGAACGTCTCGGTCATGGCGTTGACGCTGTCGAGTCCGCCGTTGAGCCATAACGCCGTGTCGATGCAGTGGGCGAGCAGATCGCCGGTGACGCCACTGCCGGCGGCGGCCACGTCCAATCGCCACAGGGCCGCGCCGCCCTGCGGCAGTTCTGGATTGATCGTCCAGTCCTGCAAGAACTTGGCGCGGTAGTGGAAGATACGGCCGAGCCGGCCGTCGTCGATGAGCTGCTTGGCCAGCGTCACGGCGGGGATGCGGCGGTAGTTGTACCACACCATGTTCGGCACTTTCGCCTTCTCGACCGCCTCGACCATTTGCAGTCCTTCGGGTCCGGTCATCGCCAGCGGCTTCTCGCACAGGATCATCTTGCCGGCCTTGGCCGAGGCGAGGGCGATCTCGGCGTGCGTGTTGTTGGGCGTGCAAATGTCGATGAGGTCGATGTCCTTGCGCTCGATCAGTTTTCGCCAGTCGGTTTCGATCGATTCGTAGCCCCACGTCTGGGCGAACGCCTTGGCCTTGTCGGCGCTGCGGGCGCAGAGGGCCTTCAGGACGGGACGATATTGCAGATCGAAAAAGTGGTTGACGGTGGCGTAGGCGTTGGAATGGGCCTTGCCCATGAAGCCGTAGCCGATCGTGCCGACGTTCAGCGGTTTGGTCATGGTGGAGATCCTTGAGGATTATCGGGGTTTGGATTCATTGGTCGAGGCGAAGTGATCGTAGACTTCCTTCGCCACACGGGCGCAGAGCAGGTTGCCGGCGTTGTCCGACTGCCAGCGACGGTCCTTGTTATCGGTTGTCAGCACACAGACGGCGACGATGCCGGCGGGCGTATGGATGAGGCCCGCGTCGGTGCGTGTGTCACGGGTCGAGCCGTCCTTGTGCATCACCACCACCTCGGCCGGCAGGAAACGCTTGAACTTGTCCTTGTCCGTGTTCTTGGCCAGGTGATTGAGGATGGCCTGTTTGCAGAACGGCCGGCAGCGTTCGCGGACCTGCAATTGCTCCAGCAGACCCACCATCTCGCGGGCCGTGGTTGAACCGAGACCGTAGCGGCGCGTGCGTTCGGGAGCAACGGAGGTCGTCGAACCGAGGTACACCTTGGCGTTGATCCTCGTGTTGGGGAAGCCCCATGTCTCCATGCGCCGATTGACGGACTTGACACCGACGCGATCAAGCACGAGGTTCGTGGCGGTGTTGTCGGAAAAGGCGATCATCAATCGAGCGGCGTCGCGCAGCGAGAAGTCGGCACCGTCGCTGAAGTGCTCCGTGAGGATGCCGCTGCCGGGCACCTTGTCGGCGGCGCGCAGCGTGACGCGATCCGTGAGTTTGAGCTTGTCTTCCTGGGCCTGCTGATATAGTTCGATCAGCACGGCGATCTTGATGAGGCTGGCCGTCGGCATGACCTCGTTGGCGTTCCAGTAGTAGCTCTCGCCGGTTTCGAGGTTCTTGACGGCGAGGGCGACCTTGCCCTTGTGGTCCTTGGCGGCCGGCGCGAGCCGATCTTCCAAGGAGGACTCACCACAGAGGCACAGAGGGCACAGAGCAAACAATAAACCGATCGTCAGAACGAGTCGAACGATCATCGGCTTCTCCTTTTTTTCTTCTTTATTCTTCTCTGTGTTCTCTGTGACTCTGTGGTTAGTCCCTCTTTACGAGCCATACTTCTTCCGCATCTTGTCGAGGAACTGTTTGCTGTCGGCGGTCACATCCCACGCCTTGGGCCAAAAGCACAGATCGACGCACCACCAATCGTTGGGCATGCCGGCGTCGTTGAGGGCCGGCAACAGTTTGTCGAAGTCGAGCGTGCCGGTGCCGAACGGATTGTGCGTGCTGGTCTGGTGCTCGTTGAGCGAACCGTCCGAGTCGATCAGGTGGACGTGGGTTATCTTGCCTTTGAGCTTCGTCAACAACTCCATCGCGCCGCCGGGGAGCGTTTCCTTCTGTCCCTGGTGATTGGCGCCGACGGCGGCGCACATGTGAGCGTGGCAGGTGTCGTAGAGGACGCCGAAGTTGGCGTTGCCCTTGGCCCGCACGCCCTCGACGATTTGCAGCACTTCCGACGGCTTGTTGAACACGAAGGCCGGCTCGAACTCGAAGGTGATGTTCATGCCGTGATCCGCCGCGATCTTGCTGCACTTGTCCCAGACGTTGATGAGCCGCTCCATGCCGATTTTGGGATCCATCTTCGAGGTCTGGAAGAAGTCGGGCGGCTCGACGGTATCGACGCGAATAGTCTTGATGCCCAGATCAGAGGCGAAGACGGTGTAGCCGAGGAACGCCGACACGTAGGGGATGGGCGACTCGTCGAGGATCGACGGACCCGGCTTCTTGAAGCTCCACAGATCGACGGCGATGCCGGAGAACTCCAGGCCGTGATCGGCGACTTCTTTTTTCAGCGCCAGTCGAGACGCCTTGGTGGGGTGCGAGAGCGGCGTGGGATGGACGCCGAAGCTGCCCAACTCGACGCCGTCGTAGCCGAGGTGATGCAACTTGTGCAGGATCTCGTGGAAGTCGTTGGTCGGCTTCTCCTGGTTGAAGATGTAGGCCCAGCTGCCGATCGATAGTTTCTTCGTCATGGTTGCTCCCTTTGGCAAATGTTCCGCGACCAGCCCGTCGCCGTCGCTCCGGGTTATTCCGAATCAAACCGCGTCCTGATGCGCCTTTTCGAGCGCTTATCATACGAAGGGATTGCGCGCGCGGCTGAAAAATGCCTTGGGGTTGGGTGGTTCCGTGTTACAATGTCGCCGCCCCTCGTCCGAGCCGGGTGCGTGGCTCGCCGGACGAGAGCGGTCCTCCTGTCTTCCGTGCGAGAAGCCCTCATGAACGAGCGATGCGTCCGTGTTCGAGTCCACGGGGTCGGCCGGTGCGTTCGGCCGCTGCTGGTCGGTATGTTTTTGGCGGTCGGGACCACCACCCATGCCGAGGAACTGGGTAGCCGGCGCGTCGGTTGGGAGCCGCGCGTGCCGGTGGGCAAGTGTCTGACGCCGTCCGGCGGGCTGCTGGTCAACGAACGGCCCGGCCAGCCGTGGCAGTCCCTCGACGAGAAAGACGACCTGCACAGCCGCGATCTGTTGCTGGCGCTTCCCGGCATGAAGGCCAAGTTGGCGACGCATCCGCTGGCCGTCGAGCTGACCCTGTGGAGCAACCTGCCGGGACTGACGGAGTTCTCCGGCTTGCAAAGCGCCGTCGTTCTGCACGACAGCCGGGCCTTCGATCTCGATTTCACCCTGCACAGCGGCCGCGTCCTTGTCACCAACCGCAAGGAAAAAGGCACCGCCCGCGTCTGGCTGCGCGTCGAGGGCGAGGCGTTCCTGCTGACGCTGTTCGAGCCGGGCGCCGCCATTTGCCTGGGGTGGTACAGCTTCTGGCCGCGCGGCGTGTCGTATAATCCCACCCCGAATGCGGACCACGTTCCGGCGCGAACGCTGGCCTTGGTCGCCGTCAAGGGACAGGTCGCCGTGAAAGTCGGGGGCACGCAGCATACGTTGTCGGCGCCGCCCGGACCCGCTTATTTCCACTGGGACAGCGTCAACGGCGCGGAGCAGGGTTCGCGGACCCGCCGCGAGTTGCCGGCATGGGCCAATCTCGACGCCAAGCCGTCGGCGAGCGCGAAGGCCGTCCGCGAGGCGATCGACAAATACCAAGCCGTCGCCAAGGACCGCGAGCCGCGCACGGCGCTCTATGACCTTTTGGCCGCGGCGGAGAAGGAGCGCGACCGAGATCACGCCAAGGCGCTGGCCGAGTTCGCCGTCTTCGGACTCGCCGCCATCAACGACATCGACCGCGTGATGCAGGCGCTGGGCGACGCCAAACAGGCTGATGCCCGCCGCGCCGCCGTCGTCACCCTGCGACACTGGATCGGCGACGCCGACGGCCGCGACCAGCGCCTCCATCAGTTCCTGATCGACCGGCTGGGATATACGAAGCCGCAGGCGACGACGGTGCTACAGCTGCTGCACAGCGCCTTTCCCGCGGACGATCCGGACACCTACGAGATCCTCATCGCCTACCTGCGGCACGACAAGTTGGCCGTTCGTCAGCTGGCGTGGTCGAACCTGTCGAGTCTAGCGCCGGAGGGCTTGTCCTCGCCGTACGACCCGGCTGGTTCCGAGGCGGAACGAGCCAAGAGAGCCGCCGCCTGGAAGGCCCTTATCCCCAGCGGCACGCTGCCGACGACAAAACCGAAAAAGAAGTGACAACGAGTTGTCATTGATCGCAAGAGAGGTGGACGTTTGACCGCGTATCGAAACGGGGCTAAGAAGGAGTAGGCGGTAATCGGTGCGAACGTCCGGCGTCGATGTCGGGCCAACCCCATCGGAGGCTCATCGCGACATGCTCCCCTCGCTGTTGCGCCGCTTCGTGAAGTGGTTGCTGCGCTTCAAAAAAGCCCCTCTGCCTCGACCCCGTCCTCCTCAGCCCCCCTCGCTAAGAGTGGAGTCGCTGGAGGACCGCCGAATGTTTTCCGCCGACACCACCTTGCCGACCCTGCTCGGCGCGCCTCTCGTCACGGTCGCGGGGACGTTCCAGACGGAGTCTCAGCCCAGGGGGAACGTCAGCATCGTTTTCCTCGGCGATTCCATCACCTGGGGCTACCAGTACGGACTCGGAGCGCCGGTGTGGCAGTCGGCCCTGGTTGGCTTGGGCGCGGCCGATTACGGCGTCATCGGCGCAACCACCCAGAGCCTTCTGTATCAACTGTCGCTTGGCCAACTGCTCGGCGATGGTCCCTCCGTGGTCGTGCTGACCATCGGTACCAATAACCTGCTGGAGGGCGATGGTCCCGATGCCACGGCCGAGGGCGTTCTCGCCGATGTCGCCATGATCCATCGGTTCGAGCCGCGGGCCGAAGTCCTCGTCCTCGGCGTCCCTCCCGGCGGCGCAAGCCCGAACGATCCCTATCGAACCCAGGTAAACCAGACGAATGCTCTGATCGCGCCGATGTTGGTGGGCGATTCACGGGCCATGTTCGCGAACATTGCCCCGGCCTTCGAGGACGGCGACGGCTCAATCTCCGGGCTGGTGATGTTCGACGCCATTCATCCGACGACGCTCGGCTACGCCAACCTAACCCTTGCCCTGATGACGCCTCTCAGGACGGCGGAACTCGACAACTTCCCTCTCGGTGCCGTCCTGTAAGCGCACTTTGGTCTCGAAATCAATCCGGGCCATGGCCGTGAAAGTGGCTGCGCCGCGCGGCTTTTCGTTTGCACGACTGCCCGCAACGAGTACCATGTCGAAAGATGCGCGGACAAATCTCCGCTTGAGACAAGGCCGAGGTGCGACCATGTTGCAGTTTGAAAGCGAGAAGGGCGTCAAGACTTGTGACGGTCTGACGCGGCGCGACTTCCTGCGCGTCGGCGCTCTGGCCGCCGGCGCCGTCGGTCTTTCGCTGGCCGACCTACGCGCCGGCAACGCCGGTAAGGACGTTAACTGTATCCTCCTCTTTCTCGTAGGCGGCCCCAGTCAACTCGACACCTGGGATCTGAAGCCGAACGCTCCCGACACCATTCGCGGTCCCTTTCGGCCCGTCGCCACTGAAGTTCCCGGCATTCACATCGGCGAACATTTTCCGCGCATGGCCCAGCGCGCTCGGCACTATGCCATCGTGCGCTCGGTCCATCACGAGGAAGCGCCGATCCATGAGACCGGCCAGCAGATGATGCAGACCGGCCATCTCTTTCGCGGGGGTCAGGAATATCCGCATTATGGAGCCGTGCTCTCGAAGCAGCGCGGACCGGGCGTCGAGGGAGTGCCGCCCTTCGTCGTGCTACCCGCGCCGATCGGCAACACTGGGGTAAGCGTCGCGCACGGCCAAGGGGCGGGCGGACTCGGTTCGCGTCACGAGCCGTTTGTCCTGCGTGCCGATCCGTCCAGCGGACGGACGCCGCGCGATGCCGTGGACAGCGCTCATCGGGCATTCGATGCCGGCGAATCGGACCAGCCGGTCCTCGGCCAACTGTTCACCGCGCGGGCCAAGAAAGCCTTTGATCTCGCCAGCGAGAAGGACGATTTACGGGATCGCTACGGGAGGAATACCTTCGGTCAATCGTGTCTGCTGGCGCGACGATTGGTGGAGAAGGGCGTCCGCCTGGCCACGGTCAATATGTTCGACACGGTGTTCGACGCCGTCACGTGGGACTGCCACGCCGATGGCGGATCGCTGGCGACGACGCTCGACGACTATCGCGACACGCTATGTCCGATGTTCGACACGGCGTACTCGGCCCTGCTCGACGATCTGACCCAACGCGGTCTGCTGGAGAATACCTTGGTGGTGGCGATGGGAGAATTCGGCCGGACGCCGCTTCTGAATCCGCGCGGGGGCCGCGATCACTGGCCGGGTGTGTGGTCGATTCTGTTCGCCGGGGGCGGCGTTCGCGGCGGCCAGGTCGTCGGCGCGTCGGACGCCACCGCTTCCGAGCCGCGCGATCGTCCGGTGACGCCGGCCGAGGTGGCGGCGACGATCTATCACGCCCTCGGCATCGACGCACGGACCACCATCCCTGGACCCGACGGCGGCCTGACGCCGCTCGTCACGGCCGCGCCGATCGGGGAACTGCTGGACGGCTGACGGCCCATCCCGATTGATCGCCGCTATCACGCTGCACGTAATTCCGATTGGTCTGAGCGGTTCAGGGGAAGAGCCGGCTGGGCTGGTCGTCGCAGGCGCCGCAGGGCAGTCCAGACGAGCAAGCCGAGGAAGCCGGCCGCGCCAAGACCACTGATCGCCAATCCCCTGGCGTACATGTGGGGCCGGAACCGAAATCGCACTTCGCTGTTGCCCGCGGGAACAGCCACGGCCATGAAGTTCCCATCGGCGCGAAGCACCGGCTGCTGCCGGCCGTCCACGTAGACTCTCCAGTCGGGATGATAGCTGTCCCCAAAAAACAGCAAGGCAGGAGTCGAAGTCGAGCAGACGACCCTCAGTTCGCTGGTTCCCAGACTGTCGTAGCTCACGACTTCCCCCGCCGCGCCGTCCTCGGAGGCCCCCAGTCCGGGGTCGGACTCGACGACTAGCCGCTCGTTTGCCACAAAACTGTCCTCCGCCAGCCGGTCCAGCACCCGCTGGCTGTCCACCACCTCGTAGCGGTGGAACAGCATGAATCGAGACAGGGCCGACGGCCGCCGCACCAGTCGGCCGGATTCATCGACGTCGTAGGCACACCCCAAGAGATCGAGCAATTTCGGGTGCGTCAACTGAGACGAGATGCTTGAGGAGGAGGCGCGCACCGAAGGCTCGAACTTTCGCATCAAGCTGACAAGCCCCTTGGGGACATCGGAGTTCAAGCCTCCGTACATCCGAACGCCGTACACGTTGGGGAGATTGGTGTCCATCTCCCCCGCCGAGAGCCGGAGGGCCATGTGCGGGTGGTTGACGCGGTACGTCGGCGTATCGATTCCTTCCCGCCCTCCTTGGGTAAACAGTTCGCTTCGGTCTGGATACAGTTGGTCCGTCCGCGCGAACGCCTCCGTGATCTGGCGGCTGTAGTTCTTGTTGAACGGTATCAGATCAATCAGCAGCAGCGTACATAGGCAGGGGCAGAACACGGGCCGGAGTTCGGGCCGGCGGAAGAGGGTGGCCAACAGGTAGACCAACCCCAACCCCAGCACGACGAATTTCCCCAGCCCCATCGCCAGCAAAAGGGCCATCTGCCGATCGCTCAGGGGGGCGCCGGTGCAGGCCAGAGACGGGTACAGGCTGGCGCCCGCGGTTCCCAGCGTCAGAACCAGGCAGATCAACACCACCCCCGTGCGCCCGAGCCAGCCGCGCTGATAGACCTCCCAGACCAGGCCGAAGAGAGCGCCGGCCGCCGCGGCGATTATCAGAAAGCCCGTGCCGGATCGAATCAGGATGTTGTCGAAAACTTCCGGGTGTTTGCGTTGGATGCCGTAGGGAACGGCCAGCGCCGCCAGGGAGGCGGCGAGCAGCATCCACGCCGTCCACCTCTTGCCTTGCACCAGGGCGTAACCCACGGCCAGCAGCAGCGCGATGCCGATGGGGAGAAAGAACTGAACTTTCCTTAACACGGGCATGTGGGCAGCCGCTTGCTGCTCGTCGCCCGACCATTGCCCCAGCAGGAAATTGTGGCGGGCGACAGCGACGGCAATAACGGCGCAAATGGTGCCAATCAACGTCCATAAAACCTTGGCCGAACAGCGGTCCCAGTTGTTCTCCACATAGACCGCCGTATGACCCGCTACCAGGCAAAACGCGACCGGAATCATCAGCTTCGGAATAATGTGGTGAATTACGGGAAAGGTGATCAAATCGATAACCGCGGAGAACGGCGGAATTTCCAGCAGACAGATCGAGGTGAGCATCAGGAACACCAACCAAAAGCGCGTCTTCGGTATCTTCAGCCGCAGCGCCAGAATCACCAGCAGGACACTGACAACGCCAAAGAACGTATAGCCGTGGAACTGAGCATGGGAACCGCTGCCGGGCTGAAGCGCGTGGATGGCGGGGACCGAGTGACTGAGATGAATTCCGAACGACTCGGGTACGAAGGCACAGAGTCCGAGGAACGTCTTGGCGCACTCCATTCGGATGCCCGCGCTGCTGACGCGCGTCCCAAGGGAAACGAGGGAGTGCGTAATGGGGAGCCAATGAGCCGCGGTCAGCGCCACCGCGGTGACGACCGCCGCGTAGAACGCCCGCACCGGACCTGGTTTCCACACCGCGAGGCTTCCGGGCCAGAAGCGATACAGGAACAGCATTCCGATCAGAATGAACGCCGCGAACGAATATAAGGGATTGCCCGCCACAATGACCGTGGCCAGGCCGAGGGCCCAAAGAGCGTACGAGACGAGAGGTCGGCGTCGGTCGGCCGTCCAGATCAGGTAGAGGACCGCGACATTCAGGGCGTAGAGTTGGGTGTTGCTGTACGTGGTGATGCTGAAGAAGGTGTAGCCGCCAAGTTGATAGATGAGCGAGGCGAAATAGGCCCACTTCTCACTACCCAGCTCCTCTCGGAAGAAGAGGTAGGAGAGAGGTCCGCACAGGAAAACCAACAGGAAGACCTGCACCGTCAGCCCGTGCAGGAAATAGTGTGAGGGCAGCAGAAACAGGGGCCAGTCCAGCGGGCAGCGCATGTGGTTGTGAGGACTGGCGGTGAAGTCGATGCCGCACAGGATGTTTGGGTTCCACATCCCGACGTCGCCGTTTGCCAGTGTCTGTCGGGAGAACAAATAGTTGACCCAGGCGTGGAAGTGGTTGTCGGTGCTGCCGACTAGAACCTTCCCTTCCAGAAAGAAAGGCGAAAACAGCAGCAGGGCGAAGAGGAGATGGCTTCCGGCCGCCCACGGCAACGGCCTCCTGCGGACCCGACTAAACACCCACTCTCCGCTGCTCCAAGAGCTTACCCTTCTGTCTGGTAGCAACAGCTTCTCCTAATAACAGAGTTGGAGCCGAACGGCGGCGGCGAGAAGTTGCGCGTCCGCCCCGGCACCCATTTCGGATAAGTGGATGGGCCGGGAGCCAAACAGTATCCGCCGCTCTCTTTCCGTGTCAAGAAGAGGCTGCCAGAGCGTCTGAGGAAAGCGGTAGGCCCGCGTCTCAAGCCTAACCCGGAATGGCGACATCCGGTTGTCCTTCAACGAAAGTGACCTGCCGCGAGCCGGTAGATCGTGGAAAAGAGACTTCGGCGCTTGGGCGGGGAACTGAGCCGATCGATCCAACCTCGGGCCTCCTCTGCCGATGATGCCATGAAAATCCGCGCGGTGCGCTGGAACTCCTTGAGATCTGCCTCCGGCAACGCGGCGAGGTCCAGTGGTCCCAAGCTCTGCGCCAAGGCCCAGATGCTATCTTTGTAGGCGACGAGATTGAATCCCTTGTATGCGGGTGCAATCAATCGCGGCAGGATGCGCTCGTGAAACTGGTCAATCCAGTGCTTGACTTGCTCGATGGTGTCGGCAATGTAAACCTGCTCCTTGCCGCGCAGATCCTCCAAGTCGGCGGCCTGGAGCATGGGAAGGTCCGTCGGGCCCAGGCACAGGGCGGCCGCGAATACCTTCCCTCCATAGGCGATCAGATTGAACTCCCCGTATCCTTGCTCAAGCAATTGGGGAGTTGCCGCCCTCACGCGTGCGGCGACTGCCTCGGAGCCTGCCTGGAAGCTCCGCGCGATGGCAACCCAGGCCTCCGGTACCGAATCCGTGCAGAAGCATAAACCCTTGACTTCCAACTCCCGGATTGTCTCGGCGCCGAGTCGGCTGAGATCCGGCACGTCCAGGGTCCGGGCCAAAGCGTAAACCTTCCTCTCCTGCCGGACGAAATGGAAGCCTTGCTGCTCCGTCTCGATAAACTGGATCGTCAAGGGTCCAGGCTCCGTCAGGTACGCTAGGTAGGGGTGTCGTTGATCCAGAATCCGAAGGTGATCGAGCAGGCTGGGGACAGCGGACGAGGTCGAGGGTACATAGGGCGTGGCGGCCGTTGAGGGCCGGACGCGGAGCATGCTTACGTCATAGTCCATTTCTTCCAGCCAGTCCAGGACGGTTCCGGGAATCATCACTTGGACCATGTCCTGCTGCCATGTTTCCCAACTCGCATAGATGGTGTGGGGGTCATTGCTGGAGCCAGGCGAGCGATGCCGGTTAATGGCGCCTCGGCTAATGAAGGCCCGGAGCGATTCCTCCGAATAGGTGAGGCCCGTCAACTCACGGCAAACGCTGTATAAAACCTCTGCCTGAGTGGTCAGTTCCTCCATCTTCATGCTCCGGACCCCTGGATAGGACAGGTCGCGGATGAGGTTGGCCACACCGAGACAACTGGCGGCGAAGGCCAGGAAAGACCGATGATCCGGGCACGGTATCAGGAACAGCTCTGGAAACTCTTGAAGAACGTGCGGAAACACCCGCTCCATGTAGAATTGATACAAGGAAGGGTGTTTCTCGGCGGAGCGCACCAAGGCATAATGAGAGGCAATGAAATTGACCGGATGACGAACCAGGTTCAGGATACGGATGTTGGAGAGAGTTTGTGTGCTTCGGGCCGCTCGAATGAGGGCATCGAGAGTGTAGGAATGAATGCACCCGAAGACGCGAGCCTTCGGTTTCGTTTCCTGGAAACGAGCGAGAACCTCTTCCAGGGATTGCTCCTCATACAACTCGCGCATGGCATTGCCGCGCAGGAGGGAATCGAAGTCCGTGTTTTGTTTTTCCTGGTTGAGCTGCCCCCGCACCACGGCATCGAGAGGATGTTTCCCGTGCGCGACGTACACATCCGCGTGTGCGGCCAACACGTGAGCCAGCCAACGCGTCGCGGATGCGCCGGGAGTCGTGACGGCAAAAAAACGCGGGGATAGATCGGTTTGCAACATGTCAGGCATCTTCGCTCCCAAAGGATTCCAGAGCACGGCCACACAGCGCCAGGCCGCGACTGTCGGGAAGCTCACCCATCAAGCTGGTCCACTCCTTTTCCATGATCCTCATGCAATCGGCGGCGTCGCGGCGCGTTTCAATCCGCGCATCGAGAACCTGAAACAAGAGATCGTTAATCTTCGCGCAGCACTCCTCCGCGGTATCCGACACCGCTTCGACAATGTTGTCTTGTTTCAGCGTGGACCGCTCCACGCGGGTCCACTTCCGGGCCGGAAACGACTTGAAGCCAAACTTGCTGGCGTCGATGTTGGATTTGTTGAAGGCAAAACCGAACAGGTCCGGATCGCCAATGCTGCGATAGATCTCACCGCGCTGCAAATAGCGCGCGATGAGCTTCTGATAGGGCGAGTAGTCGCGAGGGTCGAGTACGGGAATCGACGGATAACCCAAGGCCTTCAGGTAGTTGTCGAAGCCGTACTCTCGGAAGATGTCGAGGTGTCCGTTAACCAAGCTATTCTTCCAGTCGCCGACGATGCCCTTGCCCTTACGGTAGTTGTGTTTGTGAAAGCGGAGCAGGTTCACATGGTCCATCGGTTTCCAGATAGAGCGGGCCTCTTCCTCGGAGCAGGTCAAATCGACTGCCGCCGCGATCCGGCAAATTGTCGTTGCCGGCTCCGTAATCAGGTCTTCCCATTTCATGACGACGTAGCGCTCTCGGCAGGGGAGATACTCGTCCAGATAATTCTTGAGGAAACGGACGAGGCCTTGGAAGAATCCCAGGTCGGTCAGCTTGTAGAGGCCGTGGCGCTGCCGGATGTGGTCCTCGCTTTCCCACGGCAGCACATTCTGGATGTACTCGCTAGCCATCGCGTTGAGGGAAAAACATGCGGAGTTGACGATGCCGATCGGATTGCGGATTGAGGTAAGCTTCGCGAACGGTGCGTAGTAATCCTGCTGTAGCCACACGGCCGGCGCCGTGTGGGAGTGTATCACGTCGTCGTGTTCCAAAACCTGACGGGGATGGGAGGTGACGAGGAGACAATCTCCCATTCCCCGGACGCCGAAGTATTTGCGGAAACAGGCCAGCCGTGGATTCGTTTTGTCCAGCCACTTGGGGCCGCCAATCAGCAGGTGAAACTCTCCATTGAAGACCAGGTCGCGCGTGATTCCAAGACGCGCGAAGGCGGCCCGGTACTTGTGAGTGATGTAGAAACCCGCCAATTCGACGACCCGGTCCAGCACCATCTGGCGCGACGAACGAGGAGGCCGATTCCCTCCGCGGCGCATCAGTGTGTTGAGTATGTTGATTAGGAGGGAAAAGCCACTGCGCGGGGCGCCCACAACAAGAGGTTTTCTCACGCTCGACATCCTTGTCGCCGCTTTCTGAGAAAGGAGGAAAGTCTCCTGTCCCTGGCAGGGTAGGTAGGACAGGCAGGACGAACGGCGAAGTTATCAAGACTGCCGAATTGGGACAAGATCAGTATCGCGGACTTGCCCCATTCCTCGCGACGGGCTTATGTCCCATTCAGGAGACTCACTAACACTTTCCCACAGCGCCGGCGCGAGAACGGTCCTGTCTCGGCGAGGCAACGGGTGTCCTTTTCTCTCCCAACTGAATGAGGGCGGTCGGCTGGAGGCAGCCACGATCCTCTTTGGGAAGGGTCATTGAGGACGCCTTCAGTTTGCCGGTGAGGAGATCGCGTTTCAGGGTGTGGCTCGTCATCTCCTTGATGTGCGCGACTGTCTCGCAGCCGAAGCGTTTCTCCACCATATCCAGATAGTGACGGTCCGTGTAATACATTAGGAATGCTTCATCTCGAAAACGCAATACCTCGCGGGCCGGCAAATACCGTGTCGGCATCGGCAGGCAGTCCCGCGAATGCTGCGAATAACCGGTCCACTTTTCGGGCAAGGAAACCCCCTGCCGCAACGCGCGTTCATACAACGGCGAACCGGGGTAGGCCATAGCCGAGTAGAAGTTGGCGAAATCGCAGCGAAGTTCCAGAGATAGATCCAGCGTCGCTTGCATCGTCTCCAAATCGTCCTCCGGCAGTCCGAAGATGTAATTGCCGATCACGTTGATGCCGGACTCGCGGACGCGGTGGAGAACGTCGAAGACTTCTTCTTGATTGAAGCTCTTATCGACGTTGTCGCGCACGCGGTCGGCGCCCGCCTCGATGCCGAACGCCAGCCAGTTGATTCCGGCGGCCTTCATCTTGTCGAGCATGCCGTCCTTGACGGTATCGACGCGCGTGTACGCCCAGATGTTCAGATCGTAGCCGCGCTCGATAATGCGATCACAGATGCCGAGGACGTGCTTGCGATTGAGGACGAACATCTCGTCGGCGATTTTGATGTTGCGAACGCCGTGCTCGTTGACCAGCACGTCGAGCTGTTGGAGAACATTGTCAGGACTCCAGTAGCGGTAACTGTTGGTCGTCTCCTTGACGCCACCGGCGCGTTCGCCGCTCTTGAAGGGCGCTTGAATACAGCAGAACGAGCAGTGATATGGACAACCCAGCGTCGTGTAGAGGGCGGCGTAGGGTTGGCGATCCAGCCCTCCGAGGCAGTGCCAGTTGTGGGCGCGGTAACGGTCCATCGGCAACAGATCCCAGGCCACCCCGGACATTTCCGCATCGAGGTTGGCGACCAGCGGCGTGTCGGGCGTGTGCGCGATCGCGCCATCGTCGCGGTAATACAAACCGGGCACGCAGGAGAAAGCCGGCACCGGCGAGCGGAGAGCGCCGACGAGTTGTACCATCGTATGCAACCCCTCGCCCGCGGCGACGAAATCGGCGTCCTCTTCAAGCAGCGTCCGCTCCGGCAGGGCCGAGACGTGACCGCCAACGAGCAGCACTTTCTGATCGGGATCGCGGCGCTTGATGACCGTGCAGATCTGGCCGGTGGCGGTCATGATCTGCGTCGAGGCCGACGGCTGATGACCGTAGACGACGACCGCTGCCAGCACTGGATTCAGGTGTTCGACGCGCTCGGCCACCTGCTCCGCCGTCAGTTCCTCGGCCTCGGCGTCGATCAGTTCGACCGACAGGCCGCGCGTGCGGCAGAAGGTGGCCATCAATCCGGCCCACACGGGGTTCTCGATGGCCGTCAGCGTTTGACCCAGCGACTGATAAACGTGGGTCCGGCTGCCGGGATTGATGAGCAGCAGTTCCAGTTTCTTTGTCTTCGCCATGAGTTCTCCCACGAATGCCGTTACGAAATCAGGTAGGTCCGGCTCGGCTTGCCGGACCCGGACGTCTGGTGCCGCTCGGCGCGCGGCACCTACTTCACGCCTTCACGCCGCGCGTCGCCGCTCCTTCGCGATGCCGTTCAGCAACTCGCACAATCGCAGGATCTTCTCCTGCGGCAGCGTCGGATAATTGCCGATGTAGCAGCCGTGGAAGTGGACGTGCTCCACGACCGGATACTTCTTGTACTCGTCCGGCGGCAACAAGCGTCGGAGATAAGGCTGTCGCAGCTGATTGCCGCCGCCGGAAAGGCCGCGGCGAAACTCGACACGGTTGCTCCGCAAACATGCCGCCACCTGATTCCAAAGCTGGGCGTCCGGCTCCTTGAGGACCAGGGTGAGAGCGTAATTGCTGCTGCCTTCCGTGATGAAGTCGGTCTGATAAACGTCCGGGTCAAGGTTGTCGAGGAACAGTAGAAGGTTCTCGGTCCGCTGCTGGATGTTGTCCTCCAATCTCGGCAGCTGCGAACGGCCGATGATGGCGTTGATCTCGGTGCTGCGTACGTTCCAGGCCGGATAGGCGAAGATGAAATCGGGGTTCAGATCGGGGTGGGATTCCCAGAACTCCTCCTTGCGTTCAACGCAATCCAGTTCGCGCACCATGCCGTGCGAGCGCATCATGCGGACGGTTTCGTAAAGGTCCACATCGTTGGTGCAGACCATGCCGCCCTCGATGGTGCTGAGGTGGTGGGCATAGTAAAAGGAAAAGTTGGAGGCCAACCCGAACGAGCCGAGTCGGCGGCCCTCGAAGGTCGCCCCGTGCGATTCGCACACGTCCTCGATCAGCGGGATGCCGCGACGGGACAACTCGTCGAGCAACTCGCGCGTCAGGGCGTTGTATCCCAACACATGCGTCAGGAAGACCGCGCGCGTTCGCGGGGTGAGCTTGGCAATGACCTGTTCGGGATCCATGCCGAGCGTGCGCGGGTCGATATCGACGAAGACCGGCTCGAAACCGCAGTGCAGCACGGCGGCGATGTCGGAAACCCAGGTCAGCGGCGGAACAATCACCTCGCCGCCGCCGGTCAGTGCCTTCAGGACCCCCAGCGTCAGCAGGTTCGCCGACGAGCCGGAACTGAGAAAAACACTGTACTTCACGCCCACCCAATCGGACCATTCGCGCTCGAAGGCGCGGACCTGCTTGGAGTGCGTCAGAATCGGTTCGTCCTGCTTGAGGTAGTCGATAACGGCGTCGAGGTCCGCCCGCGTGACGTTCTCGCGCATCAGCGGCCAATCGAGTCCGCCGCGGACACCTTGCTTGACTTGCATCAAAATGGCCCCTTGAAGACGAAGGAATCGAGTTCGGGCCGCTCGCGCGGCATCCAGCCGGTTTTGGTTTCTTCCACGAGGTCGCGCGCCGCCGCCGCGATGGTGCGGCCATCGGGATAGTAAAGTTTCTCCAGACGCGGCGCGGTCGGGCAGGTGACGGGAGCGAAGCCCATGCGTCGCAGTCGAAAATCGCGCCGGCCTTGCAGGCGCTCCGCCACTTGCGCCACGATCTCGGCGGCGGCGCCGCAGCAAATCCAGCCGTTCTCGACGACCAGTAATCGGCCCGTCTTCTCAACCGATTTCGCGATGGTGTCCACGTCGAGCGGGCTAAGCCAGATCGGGTCGATCACCTCCGCCTGAATGCCGACGTCTTCGAGATAGAGACGCGCCCGCAGACATTCGGACTGCATCTGCGAGATGCCGACGAGCGTCACGTCTTGCCCCGCCGCGGTGATGCGCGCCTTTCCGGGGGCGACGGTGTACGCGCCGGCGGGCACCGGCCCGTTCTGAAAGTGCAGGATGCGATGTTCAACGTACAGGACGGGATTGTCGTCGCGGATCGCGGCGATGAGGCAGCCCTTGGCGTCGTAGGGCGTGGCGGGCGCGGCCACCTTCAGCCCCGGAACGTGCATGAAGAAGCTATACAGTCCCTGCGAGTGCTGCGCTCCTTGCCCCCAGCTCTTGCCGATCATCGAGCGCACGACGAGCGGAACCGACACCGCGCCGCCGTACATATAGCGACTCTTGGCCGCCACGTTGACGAGTTGGTTCATCGCCAGCATCAGGAAGTCCATGCGGATGTGAACGTGGATGGGCCGCAGACCGGCCAGGGCCATGCCGATGGCCGCTCCGGTCATGGCGTCCTCCGAAAGCGGCGTACCGAAGACGCGATCCGAACCGTACTTTTCGAGCAGGCCGCGCGTGGTGCCCTGGATGGCCTTGGGATCGTCCACGTCCAGCCCGAACACGAGGACGGACGAATCGCGCTCCATCTCCTGATCGGTCGCCTCGCGGATGGCATCGACATAGGACAAGGTGCGTTCGACGCCGATCGCTTTGGCGGATCGTTGCAGGAGTGCGCTGGAAACGGACGGTGGCATGGGTAAGTTTCTCTTAACAAACATCGGAATACAGTTCCGCCGGCTCCGGCTCGGCGCTCTCCTCGGCGAAGGTCAACGCGGCCTCGACTTCGGACTCGACCTCGGCTTCGATGGCGGCGCGGCGCTCCGGCGCGATCATCGCCTCCAGGCGCGTCACCTGATCGGTGTCGATCCACGGCGTCGCCTCGTCCTCGGTGCGATAGCCGAGAGGGAAGTCGTCGTTGGGTCCGACGTGCTCGCGCCAGCGGTAAGTCATGACCTCAAGGAAATACGGGCAGGCGCCGGCGCGGACCTTCGCGGTCACGGCCCGCGTCCGCTCGAACAGATAGAGCACGTCGTTGTGCTCGATCCGTTCGGCGGGGATGCCGTAAGCGCGAGCGCGGGCGCAGATGTCCGGCCGGCCCTGCCGCCGCTCCTGGGCGGTGTGGATGGCGTAGCCGTTGTTCTCGCAGACGAAGATCATCGGCAGTTTCTTGAGGGCGGCGAAGTTGAGACTCTCGGCGAAGACGCCTTCCTCCGTGGCGCCGTCGCCGAAGAAGCTGACGACGAGCGCGTCGCGGGGTTGCTGCCTCAGCGCGTAGGCGTAGCCGGCGGCGTTGGCGATAGTGGTGCCGACCACGGCGGAGGCCCCCATCATGCCGGCCTCGGTGCTGATGAGGTGCATCGAGCCGCCCTTGCCGCCGGTGCAGCCGGTCGCCTTGCCGTACAGCTCGGCGACCATCGCCTTCATGTCGCCGCCCTTGGCGAGATAGAGAGCATGGCCGCGATAGGTGCCGAACACCACGTCTTCCGGCCGCAGCGCCTCGCAGACGCCGACCGAAACCGCCTCTTGACCGATCGACAGGTGGATGGGACTTTTGATCTTGTCGGTCGGGTAGACGCGGGCCAGTTCTTCTTCCAGCAGGCGAATCCGGTATAGCGACCTATACAGCCTCTCGAACATCCATGCTCTCCTGGGAGTGTAGGTCAGGCTTTCCAGCCTGACACGCGAAACAGTCAGGCTGGAAAGCCTGACCTACATGGCGGAGGAACCAGTCGTAGGTTTCCGCCAGCGCGGTCCGGAAGGCGGTGGGCGGCGTCCAGCCGAGCCGTCGCAGCGGCCCCGAATCCAGGCTTTTCAGGGGCATGCCATCGGGCCGGCTGACATCGAAAGCAATCCGGCCGCGATAGCCGACCACGGCGGCAACGGCCGACGCGGTTTCGGCGATCGATAGTTCCGGGCCGCCGCCGAGGTTGATCGGCTCGGCGCCGTCATAATTTCGCATCACGAACACGGAGGCGTCGGCGAGGTCGCGCGCGTAGATGAACTCGCGGCGCGGCCGACCGCTGCCCCAGACGCGCACCTCGCCATCGCCGCGGCAATTCGCCTCGTGGAACTTGCGGATCAATCCGGGGATGACGTGCGAATCCTCGGCGCTGAAGTCGTCGTAGGGTCCGAAGGCGTTGGCGGGGATCGCGGTCACGAACGGCGATCCGTACTGCCGGCGGTACGCCTGGCACAGTTTCAGTCCGGCCAACTTGGCCAGAGCATACGCTTCGTTGGTCGGCTCCAGCGGCCCTGTCAGCAACGACTCAACGCGCATCGGCTGCGCGGCCAGTTTGGGGTAACTGCACGAACTAGCCAGGTAGAGAAGCTTTTTGACACCGTGGCGGTGGGCGGCATGGATCACGTTGACGGCCATCAGCAGGTTGTCGCGCATCAACCAGGCGGGATACGTCTGATTGGCCCGAATGCCGCCGGACGGTCCCGCAGTGAGGAAGACATATTCGGGACCGACTTCCGCAAAGAACCCTTCCACCTCGTGCGGACAGGTCAAATCCGGTTCGTCAGGCGGCGCTCCGGCAAGGTGAGTGTATCCAGCGGTCCGCAGTCGTTCGTGCAGGGCCGAGCCGAGGAGCGTATCGCCCCCAGCGACGAAGATGCGTGAGGTTTCTTTCAACAACTCCTCCCGTCAAGCGGCGTCCACGAAGGCCTTGCGGCGACCGGCACGCTGAAGCTGGCGGGCCTTTTCCGCCTGCTGATAGTCGATGCCCGTCTCGTGGAAAATCACCTGGCTTCCCCCCGACTCGAAGGCGAAGGGAACCTGAATCAGGTGGTTGAGCGCCTTGGCGATCTCGCGCTGCTGTTCGGGCGGCGCGAACAGCATCAGGAAGCCGCCGCCGCCGGCCCCGGTCAGCTTGCCGCCGATGGCCCCCGCCGCGCGGGCCGCCTCGTACAGGGCATCCACCTCCGAGGTCGAAACCTTGTCGCTGAGACTGCGCTTGGTATCCCACGCCTCATGCAGCAACTCGCCGAACACGCGGATGTCCTTGCCGCCCGTCAGGATGTCGATGCTCTCCTCCACGAGTTCTTGCAAGAGGCGAAGCTGGCGGCGGCGCGAGTCGATGTCCTCGACATACGTTTTGGCCACGTCAGCGGCATTGCGGACGATGCCGGTGTAAAAGAGCATCAGATGCGCTTGCAGCTCGGCCAGCCGTTCGGTCGGCAGAACGACCGGGGAGGCGACGATCTCGCCGCTGGTCTCGAAGCGCACGTGCCGCAGTCCGCCGTAGGAGGCCAGAACCTGGTCCTGCGATCCCACCGTCTCACCGAGCAGATCCTGTTCGATATGGATGGCTTCCGAAGCGAGTTGTTTCTTGGTCGGCATTCGCCCGCTCAGCGCGTGCAGGGCGTGGAGCAGGCCGACCGTGAACGCCGAACTCGATCCCATGCCGCTGCGCGCCGGCAGGTCGCCGTCGTGGTGAAGCTCGATGCCGCGATTGATTTTGAGGAACTTCAGTCCTTCGCGCACCGACGGGTGCCGGATCTCGGAGACTGTCTGGCACGTTTCGATCTCGCGGTAGACGACGCGGATGCGATGCTCGAAAAAGGGTGGTAGATAGCGACAAGTGAGATAGCAATACTTGTCAATGGTGGCTGCCAGCACGGCGCCGCCGTGCTGGCGATACCAGACCGGGTAATCGGTGCCGCCTCCGAAAAAGGAGATGCGGAATGGCGTGCGCGAGATGATCATGTCCCTACGACCTCTCCTTGTCCTGCCCGCCGGGCCGTTCCGTCCTCCCTCGGCCCGAATTCTTTCGGATCTGTTGAAAGGGGCTGCGGCGAGCGTTCGATCCTGTTCCGTGCGTAACCCGGTGCGTGGGCAGACCTGTCTCAACGATGGTGCGCGTTTGGCGTGTCTGCTGTCCGACGGCTCGCGTCCTCTCCGGCGCATAGGGGCCGACTCCCTGCCGCGGGTGGGACTGTAATCCAAACGGAGCTTGGGTGTCAAGAGTACCGAAATCGCTCGCCGCGCCGGTCCGGCTTGATTCCGCGCCGGCGCCGGTGTTAAACCAGAGGGTCGGTCGAGCAAGCCCACGCCCCGTGAGGACGATCATGCCGTTTTTCTCCTGCATTCTTCTGAGCCACGACAAGCCGGCCCACGTCAGCGAGGCGATCGAAAGTCTGGTCGCGCAGACGTTCCCCGACTGGGAAGCCGTGGTCTTCGACAGCGGCTTACTGCACGACCGAGGTTTCTTCTCGACTCTGCCGGCGATGAAGGATCCGCGCATCCGCCTGGTCCGCTCCTGGGAGACGGAGGAGATCCGGCAGACGAAAACCATCGCTTCGTGGTGCTTCAACGAGTGCTTCCGCAAAAAAATGCTCCACGGCCGATTCGTCACCTACCTGTGCGATGACGACCTGTTTTACCCAAATGCCCTCCAGGCCTTTCACGACTACGCCAAGTCCCACCCGGACGCGATGGCCCTGTATGCCTCCGTCGATATGACGGGTGTCAGCGCCGCTGGGGAGAAGCTCGTTTTTCGAGAGATCCGCGCCGAGGAGATCAAGGGGAGTTGCTGCGGAGGCGGGGTGCTGGATTGCCAGGTGGACTACCTGCAACTGTGTCACAAGACGGAGCTGTTCGACCTCTTCGCGGACGAGGACTTTTGGCCGGAGGACCGCGAAGTTATCCAGCACGCCGACGGCATTTTTCTGGAGAAGATCGGCAGCCGCGTGCCGATCTATCCCGTCGCGGCGAAGATCGGCGAGAACCGCAAGGTGCCGATCAGTTTGAACACCGGCGGCGAGCGGCTGGAGCTTCTCATGGAGGTGTGCCGCCGCGAGCAGGAGATCAACCGATTAAACCAGATCCTCGCGGAGATGGGCCGAGAACTGACGTCTTTGCGCGGGCAGGGCGGTGGTTGTTTGCGTTATCGGGTCGCGGATACGTTGAACGCCGCGGTCAAGCGCGTACCGATGCTGCACGGTGTCGGAAAGAAGGTTGCGATGGCGAGTTGGTGGGCATGGCGGCGCGCCTCACGCCGGAGCGCCTAGACATCCCGGCGCACCTCGGAAACGCGCTGTTTCCATCGCCGGATCTGTTCGAGGATCTCCGGATCACTCGCCAGAATGCAGTCGTAGTAATAGCGTCTCTGGGCCAAAAAGCCGGGCAGGGTGTCGAGTCGTCCGCCCGTTAGCACCTCCACGTCCGGAGGGAAATTTGCCGTCGGACTTGGCGAGATGGTCGCGTCGATGTCGAGGGGATAGACGGTGATGAAGCAGTTCAGCGAGCGCAGCCGGCGGACGATCGCATCCGTTTTCGACGCATCCCGCGCGGGGAGGAGAAGAACCCGGAAGCGGTCCTCGTGCGACGACCGCGCCCACAGGGAGGACGTCGTGGACGAAGGCCGTTTCCAGGAGAGCCAATCGGTGTGCTTGTGGGTGAAGAACGTATGGTTGCGCTGATACAGTCGGCGAAGGTTTTGCGGGCACGTTGAGCTGGCGTTCTCGTGGTGCCGAACGGCAATGTCCGGCAGATATACGACGCGCCAGCCGGTGCGCCACAGACGAACACAGTAATCGGCGTCCTCGAAATAAGCCGGTGAGAAGGACGTATCCAGTCCGCCCAGTTCGTGAAACAGTTCGCGGCGCGTCATCAGAAACGCGCCGGAGCAATAATCCACATCGCGACGGAACAGGTACTCCGGCGCCGTCGGACTGTCTCCCCGGCCATACTGAAGTACGTGCCCTTCGCGCCAGAGCGCGCAGCCGGCTTCTTGCAGGGTGCCGTCGAGCAGGATGATCCGTCCGCCGACGGCGCCCACATCGCGGTTATCGCCCAGGAAGCGCAGGGCCGCGTTGAAGCTATCGCCAAGCACTTCGGCGTCGTTGTTGAGGAGCAACAGATAATCGCCGGCAGAGGCGGCGGCGGCCTGATTGACCGCGACTGGGAAACCGCGATTCTCGCCGTTGCGAATCACAGTTGCACCACGGATTCGGTCGAGCAGTGCCGGCGTTTCGTCGCGGCTGGCGTTGTCCACCAGGATGACCTCCGCATTCGCGGCGCGCAGTTGCGGCTGGATCGACCGCAGACAAGCCAGTGTCAACTCCGCCCGGTTGTACAGCACCAAGAGAATGCTCAAGCGGGGCCTGGCCGAGCGCGGCAGGGTCAACATCGCTTCCGATTGCAGAAACTCATGAAGGACCGCCCCGGCCCAATCGATCGCGGCGGCTTTCAAATCCGTCGTGGGGGAGAGCATCAGCCGCGCACCTTATCCGGGGTAGGGAACGGTTGTTCGCGGGACCGAACGCGCCCAAGCCAGCGCGAAACGATGCGCCAGGGGCGAGCGCACCATTCTTTCACCTTCCACCACCGCGATGCGTGGATCTGGTGGAGCGTCGTATCCAGATGCCTGACGCGCGCCTCCAGGCGCAGGATGCGCAAGCGTGCTTCGGCCAGTTGTTCGTCGGCTTCAGCGGCGCGCTGGCGGGCGTCGGCGTACTCGCAACGAAGAGAATGCAAACGATGCTTGTACGCATGGACGACGGCGTCGCCGTTGTATGTCGCGTCAGAGTCGGCGAGGCTTCGCTTCAGGAGGTCCATCAACAGGGCCGACTCAACTTCAGGGCCCCAGCCTGTCGCGATCACCTGAAATGGTTCCACGCAAGCTCCCGCCTCTTCGTCCATTTCCATGACCCTGCGTTTTTCCAATTCTCGCTCTCCGAGGTTTTTTCGCCCCAAGTGACGCGAAGTCGGCTCGGATGCGGATGCTACCACAGGGGCGGCGCCGAGTGAAACCCTGGCTCCGGCCACGAGGGGAATCGCCGGAAGGATGGCGAACCTGCGCGGCCGGCGCAATCGTTATCCTCGGCACTTTTTCTCAATTTGATCTCAACAGAGGAACGATAAAAGGGGTGTCAAGTCCTGTTGTTTGGGTGCGTGATTTCGTGTCTTCACAGGAGCATCGTGGCGATGAGCGTCGGGGATTCTCCACACGCGAGCGGGCCGGCGAAGGGAGATGCCGGAGCGCGCCGGGCAGTCCTTCTGACCTCCTACAATACCGGCGCCACGCGCGGGCGGAACCTGGGCGTTCCGGGGTACTCCTACGACATCGTCGCCGGTCTGTTCGTGCCGCTGCTGGCGCGCTGGGGCGAGGTCATCCCGGTGGCGCGCGAGACGGTCGCGCTGGAAACGGCCGCGCGCGACGCCCGCAGGCGCGGACTCGATCCGGTTCACGTCAGCTTCCTGCCCTTCCAGGACTTTTGCCCCACTCCATCGGTCCCCAACGTCATCGTGCCGGCGTGGGAGTTTCCCGATGTGCCGGACCACGTTTTCGACGGCAACCCGAACAACGACTGGGTCGCGGCGGCCGGGAAGTGCGATCTGGTGATCGTGGGAGGGCAGTTCACCGTCGATACGTTTCAGCGCGCCGGCATCGCCGCACCCATCCGCATCGTGCCGGTCCCGACGCCGGACGAATACTTCCATATGCGGGCATGGCGGGCCCATCATCACATTCGCATCCCATGTCCGGCCTACGTCTTTCCGCATCCCGATGTGCCCGATCGGGCGATGTGGGATGCCCCCGAGTACACGAAGCGAGATGAAGCTCGGCCGGCACCTTCGTTCCGCGTCCGGCTGCGCGACCGGGTGCGCCGGATGTACAGCGAGTATCTGAAGCCGCTGGTGCCGCCGGCGGGACATACGTTGCTCAAGACGCTGACGCGGCGGCTGGGTCGCAACGCCTGGGACCGCTACGTCGAAAGCTGCCGGCGGCCGCACGTGGATCTGTCCGGCGTGGTCTACACCTGCATTTTCAACCCCAGCGACGGGCGCAAGAACTGGGAAGACCTGCTCACCGGCTTCGTGTGGGCGCTGCGCGACCGCGCCGACGCGACGCTGATCGTCAAGCTGGTGACGAAAAACCGCGCGTGGATCGACCGCATTCTGATGTATTACCGCTGCGTCGGTCTGGCGCACCGCTGCAAAGTCGTGTTCATCACCGAGTATCTGAAAGATGAGCACATGCTCGACCTGCTGCGGGCCAGCGCGTACTACCTGACGACCACGCGCGCCGAGGGCAACTGCCTGCCGGTGATGAACTACCTGGCGGCGGGCCGGCCTTGTGTCTCGCCGTGCCACACAGCCATCGGCGATTATTTCACAAACGAGATGGGTTTTATCGTCGAGACGCACCCGGAGCCGTCCATCTGGCCGCACGACAGCCGGCTGCGCTTTCGCACCACCTGGGGCCGGGTCGTGTGGACCTCGTTGGTGGAACAACTGCGGCGAAGCTATCACGTCGCCTGCCAGGACCGGTCGGCCTACGACGTCCTGAGCGCCGGCGGACGGCGCAAGATGTCCCAGTGGGCCAGTATTGAAAGCGTCTGGCCGCGCTTGCGGGCGGCCCTGGATCTGCTCGACACCTTGAAAACACACAAACCGATGGCGGCTTAGCGATCTTTTCGTGCGATCGACCGAACCGCGCACGACCGCGCACACGCTGCGCGCCGAAGGAGCCTCATGAACGGCGAGCCAATGCGATCACGGGACGGCGAACCGTTGCTGCTCGTCACCTCGATGTACACCGAGGGCGATCTGGCGCGGCGGCTGGGGCGGGACGCCTACTCGTATCGCTACGTCTACCGCGCGTTCGCTCCGCTCTTGGAGCGCTGGGGCCGGCATCGCGAGGCCTCCGGTCCCCGCGCCGCCGTCGAGCACGCGGTGGCCGAAGCGCGCCGTCAGGGACACGCACCCGTCCATTTGAGCTTTTTGCCGCTGCACCTGATGGAAGTAGTGCCGGACACGGCCAACCTCGCCGTTCCGGCCTGGGAGTTCCCCGACATCCCCACATTCGATCTGGAAAACGATCCGCGCCACAATTGGGCACGGCGGGCCGAAGAAGTCGATCTCATCATCACGCACACGCAGTTCTCGCGCGCGGCTTTCCTGCGGGCCGGGGTGCGGACTCCGGTCCATGTCGTGCCGGTCCCGATTCGGCCCGACTATTTCGAGATCCCGGATTGGCCGCCGGGACAACGCGTTGTGCTCGATTGCCCCTGCTACGTCTTCCCACAACCGGCCACCTTGCCGCGGCCGGAGCGACCGTGGGTTAGCACGGAGACGGGCCATCTGCCCGCGCGTCCGTCGCTGCGCCAGTTGTACAAGAAATGCGTCAAGGCGATGCCGGCGAGGTTGGGTAAGGGCATCCACACCTCCGCTCGCGCCGTGCGTGCCGCCCTGTGGTCGGCCCGCCAGGTACTCAAGGAGACCGATGTCCGCGCGCTCTACCCACCGCGGCCGAAGCTGGAGTTGAGCGGGGTCGTTTATACTGCGCTACTCAATCCGTTCGATGCCCGCAAGAACTGGCAGGATTTGCTGTCCGGCTATTTGCTGGCGCTGAAGGACCGCGAGGACGCGACGCTGGTCGTCAAGCTGGTCATATCGGCGGACTGGGAGGCGGCGGCGCTGGCGGAAGTCTTCGCCTTCTATCGAGCCACGCGGCTGAGTCATCGTTGCAAGCTGGCCTTCGTGACGGCGTATCTGTCCGAGGAGCAACTCGTCGAGTTGACGCGCGCCAGCACTTACTATCTGAACACATCGCGGGCCGAGGGGTCGTGCCTGCCGCTGCAAAACTTCATGGCGGCCGGTCGTCCGGGCCTGGCGCCGCCGCACACTGGCATGGCCGACTCCATCGACGAACAATGCGGCTTCACGCTGGAATCGCACCCCGAGCCGGCCGGTTGGCCGCAGGAGATCGACGGCGGCTACCGCACGACTTGGCATCGACTCGTCTGGCAATCGCTGCACGATCAGTTGCGAACCAGCTACGACGCGGCGAAGCACGGTCTGCCTCGTTATCGAGCGCTGGCGGACCGGGCACGCGAGCGGATGCGGCAGTTGGTCAGTCCCGAAAGCGTCTATCCGCGTTTGTCGGCGGCGCTGGACGAGGGACTGGCGAACCATCGACGGAGGAATGCTGCTCCTGCGGTGCGCGGACCGGAAGAGTTAAGGCGGGCCGTTTGAAACGGCGTTTCCAGGGACTTGTTATGGGCCGAGCTTCTATCCTCTGGCTCGCGGGACTGGCGATCCTGCCCGGTGCGTCCGGCTGCGCGGTGTGCGACCATCGCCACCGATCCAACGCGTCGTGTTCCGCGCACTCGACGGAGCCGCCCTTGCCCACCGTCGAACGATCCGCGATCGAAGCGGACGTGCTCGAACTGGCCGCCACGGTGCAGCCGCCCGAACCGCCGTCCGACTCGCTGCCCCCTCCCACGTACCGCGCCCTCACTCCACAGCAGTGTCAGTGCCTGGCGGCGAAGCATGCGCCGCTGGCCGACTCGCTCGACAGTCAGCGACGAAAACTGGCCGAGCAAGAGACGCAGGGCGGCCTGTGCGATCACAAGTCCGACAAGCAGCGTGAATTTCAGGAGTCTATGCTGCTGTACAGCGCGTTGGAAATCCGCGATCAGGCGTCCGGCACGACGCTGGACTGGTACTATCAGCTTGCCGGCGCCGAGGCGAAGGCCGACCTGCTCAAAACCAGCCTCGACACCGGGCGCGACACCCTCGCGCGCGTCGAACGCCTGAAAAAACAAGGCATTCGCCTGCCGGCTCCGATCGAGGAGTACCAGCGGCAGATCGTCCAACTGCAATTGCAGCAGGCGCAAAATCAACTCAGCATCGAACAGCTCAACAGCAAACTGCGTCAGGCGATGGCGTTCGATCCCAACCACAGCTGGCGTTTCTGGCCCGACCCCGGCGTTCCACTCGGTTCGGAGTCGGTGCCGAACGTCGAGGAGGCGGTGCATTTGGGTCTCGCACAACGGCCGCAATTGCTGCTGCTGCGATCCATGATCGCGAATCTGGACCGCGACACACTCGGGTCAGCCCGCAGTCTGCTGGAATCGCTCAATCCTTTGCTGGCCATGTCCAGCCCGGTGAATTGCAAGTTGCTGAAATTGCTGGGCAAAGTTATTCACGTCCAGCCCGGTCAGGACGCGGAGGTCGAGCGCGTGCGCGACCAGTTGCGCGATTACCTTCGTGAGCGCGAGCGCGTCGTGGCGGCCGAGATTCGTGAGGCGGCCTACGAGGTCCGGGCGCGTCGAGAAATCACGATCCTGGCGCGCGAGGCGGCGGGTCGCTGGCAGGAACGCATCCGCGATCTGGAAAAGCAGCAGGCCCAGGGCATGCCGGTCTTCGCCGATTTGACGTCGGCGCGGATGGAGTGGTACAAGGCCCGCGGCGAAGTGGTCAAGGAGTTCCTCGGCTGGAAGATCGCTGCCGTAAAGTTGAAACAGGCGCAGGGCATCTTACCGGCCGAGTGCGGATATACGAACGAAAAGTCGTGCATGTCCTCGGCAGCCTGCCCGACCGATCCCTGATCCCCCTCCTGACCTTCGATAGCTGCTATAACTCAGAAATGCCGGAATGGCCGGTAGCTGGGCTTTGCGTCAAAACCCGGATTGCGCGAAACCTCCTGGTCTGCAACGAAACCTAGCTCTCTGTGAATCGTCAGAAAATACGCGGTGGGGGCTGATCCCCGTAGCCGCGCTGTTCTCTTTGGCGTTTCTTGAGGAGTCGGTCGAAAAGCCAGAAAGGCAAGAAGAGGAGAAGCAGCACAGCATATGGGAGCCAGTCCATAAAGCGCATGGTCGGCGTCCTCCCACGAAGGAGATTCTCCTACCATTCTCCCGCGCCGCCCGGACAGACACCAGCGGAATCGGGAGGGAGGCGATAGGGCGTCAAAACGGGGACGAACCGCGATGGACCCCTCTTGTCAGGATCTGGATTATGTCTCCCTCGAAATCGAAGAGTCGCATTATCAATTCCAGCGGAACCAACGGAGAGCCAACACGAAACTGCCGACCGCCCAGCCGCACAGGATAGCGACCTGCGGCCACAACGCTTGCAATGAGGTTCCCTCCAGCGTGACCCCGCGCAGGGCGTCGATCAGCGTCGTCAACGGCAGCGCCTTGATGAACGGCTGCATCGCATCGGGAAAGCGCTCCGACGAAAAGAAAATCCCCGACAGCACCCACATCGGTAGCATCACCAGGTTCATCAGTCCCGACACGGCTTCCAGCGTCCGCGCCCGACTGGCCACCAGCAGACCGATGCCCGCGAACGCCAGCGCTCCCAGAAGGATCAGCACCACAACCGCCAACAGGCTCCCCTGAATCACCACGCCGAACGACAGCCGCGCGAACAACAACAGCACCAGAATCTCTGGGACCAGGAAGAGGAGCCGGCTGCACAGGATGCCGAGCAGGAAATCGGTCTTGCGCATCGGCGTGGCGAGGAAGCGCTTCAGCACTTTGCGGATACGCATGTCCACGGTGACGAATCCGACGCCCCACAAGCCGCCGCCCATCAGGCTCATGCCCACCAGGCCAGGAACCAGAAAGTCGATGTAGCGCCCGCCCGGCTCTTGCATGGCTTCCGGCGGCTTCACCGGCAGCGGATCGGAACGTTTGGCGTGCCGTTGCATGGCATCGTCCACCTTGCTCTGGGCTAACCGGCTCTCTTCTCGCGTGGGGTCGTAGAGATATTGGTACGCCTCGCCGGACGACTTCGGCGGCACGACCACCAGCGCCGTCTTGCCGGTTCGCAGGCGCGTCCGGCAAGATGCAGCGTCGCCGGTCTGAACCTTGAATGTGTCGTTATCGGCCAGCGCTTTAAGGACGAAGTCAACGCCAGCGCTTTCCTCCGTCTCCTGCTGGACATCCACGACGATGCGCTCGGAGGGCTTGTTGCGGAAGGCGATGCCCAGGGCAACGATCATGAGGATGGGAAAGCCGTAGACCCAGAACAGCGCCTCCGGCTCGCGATAGAATTCGCGCAGCCGCGCCAGGATCAACTGTCCCAGCGGCGAGTAGCGCGTATCCGATGCGACGGGACGAGATTTCTCATTCATGACGCGGTCTCTCCCTCGCGCAGGTGCCGGCCGGTCAGCGTCACGAAGACGTCTTCGAGGCTGGCATGGCGCGTACTCAAAGCGGCGAGGTGGCGTTCGGATTGCCGCAGTCGCTCCAGCAGGGCGGGCAGGGCGATGTGCGGCTCCGTGACCGATAAGCAGAAATGATCGCCGTCCTTGCGAGCGGAGCGCACCGCCGGCAGATCCGCCAGCGCCGCCGGGACCAGGCCATTCTCCTCGTCCAGGGTGAACTCGATGACGTGCTCGCCGCCCAGTTCGGCGATGAGTTCGCGCGGCGTTCCCAGGGCGATGACCTTGCCGTTATCGACCACGGCGACGCGATCACAGAGGCGCTCCGCCTCCTCCATGTAATGCGTGGTCAAAAGCAAGGTGCGGCCCTGGGCGCGGAAGCCGCGGATCAGATCCCACAGTTGCCGCCGGGACTGCGGGTCCAGGCCGGTGGTCGGTTCATCGAGCAGCAGCAGATCGGGATCGCCGACCAGGGCACAGGCGACGGCGAGACGCTGTCGCTGGCCGCCGGATAGTTTGCCTACTCGCGCGGTAGCTTTTTCTTCCAGCGACACAAGACGGATGACTTCATCCGGTTCCAGGCCGCGCTTGTAGAAACTGCGAAACAGCGTGACGGTTTCGCGCACTTGCAGCTTCTCGGAGAGGCGCGTTTCCTGAAGTGAGATGCCGATACGCTCCTTGATGGCCGCGTCGTCGCGACCCCAACGCATGCCGAGAACCTCGACCTCACCGGCCGTCGGCTCGGAAAGCCCTTCGATGATTTCGATGGTCGTGGTCTTGCCGGCGCCGTTGGGACCGAGAAGACCGAAGCACTCACCGGACTCGACCGTCAAATCCAGTCCGCGAACGGCTTCGACCGGCGGCCGGCCGTCGTAGCGCTTGAACAGGCCGGTGCAATGGATGGCTGCATTCATGGGGAGTATCCTAGAGACTTGCCGGCTCGCGTCCCAGCTTGGTAGGGGCGCTGCTTGCCAGCCCGCAGCGCAAGCAAGGGATTGTTTACCCTTGCTTGCGCTGCGGGCTGGCATGCAGCGCCCCCACGTCGCGGCACAAACCGGCGGCGTCGGCCTCTTGCGGCGCTTCGGCGATGACGCGGACGATCGGCTCGGTGTTGCTCGGTCGCACGTGCAGCCAGCGGTCGGTCCAGTCCAGCCGCAGGCCATCCACGCGGTTGACTGTCGCGTCCGGCCAGCGCTTCGTCAGCGACTCGAACAATTCCGGCAAGCGTTCGCGCGGCACTGTGTATTTGTCCTTGACGATGTGATAGACAGGCAACTCCGCGATAAGTTCGCTCAGTTTACGGCCCGTTTCGGCCATCAGGTTGAGCACCAGCCCCATGCCGATGAACGGATCGCGCACCAGGCCGACGCGCGGGTCGATGACGCCGCCGTTGCCCTCGCCACCGAGAAGGGCGTTGACCGCAAGCATTTTATCGGCGACGTTGGCCTCGCCGACCGCCGAACGAAAACAGGCGCAGCCATGGCCGATGGCGAGATCCTCGCTGACGCGCGAAGTGGACATGTTGATGACCAGCGGGCCGCGCTCGCGGCGCAGACGGAAGGCGACCGCCAGGGCCAGCGTCAACTCCTCGCCGATGTAGCGGCCCGTTTCGTCGATCAGGGCCAGCCGGTCCGAATCGGGATCGAGAGCGAAGCTGATGTCCGCGCTATGTTCGACGACCAAGGGACAGACATCGCGCAGGTTCTCGGCGGTCGGCTCCGGTTCGTGCAGGAAGAGCCCGTCCGCATCACAACCGCGGCAGAAAGTTTCGATGCGCAACGCCTCCAGCAGTCGCCGACCGAGCGGCCCGCCGGCTCCGCCGTTGGCGTCGAGGAAGGCGCGCAGCCCGGCGGCGCGAATGCGGGGTCCATCGACCAATTCGAGGATGCGGTCCCGGTGAAGATCCTCGGCTTCGCGGTAGTCGCACACGGAGCCTAGCTCGTTCCACGCCGCGCGGCGGCCCGCGCCGCTCTCGAACAGCGCCTGCACCTTGCGACCCTCGGCCGCGCTGAGGACGCGGCCGTCGGGTCCGAACAATTTAAGTCCGTTCCACGGCGCGGGGTTGTGGCTGGCAGTGATCTGGATGCCGCCGGCCGCGCGCAGCTCACGCACGGCCAGACCGACCGTCGGCGTCGGGACGATGCCGAGATCGTGGACATCGCAGCCGGCCGCGGTCAGGCCGGCCAGGACGGCGTGACGCAGCATGACGCCGCTGGGCCGGCCGTCGCGGCTGACGACGATCGCGCCGCCCCCGGTGTGCGCGCCCAGAGCGGAGGCGAAGGCCAGCGCCGCCGCCGGCGTCAGCGATTGACCCACGATTCCGCGGATGCCCGACACGCTAACGATCAATTCCTGCTCCACGCTCATTCGATCGGTCCTTTTCGCTGGCTTCCCCGCAAGGAGTGGCTTATCTTTTCAAGGCAGTTTATTCCAGTTCCGACAACGCCTCGCTTACCCTGGCCCACGAGAGCCGATGAACCCAACATCTCGACGAATTCGCCTTTGTCTGGAGCAACTGGAAGATCGCGTCGTGCCGTCGGCGATGCCCGACATTCAGATGCTCTTCGCCACCACGACCGACTCACGGACCATCAGCGTCAATTACAACATCACCGGAGAAAGCCTCGCCGGCCAGTCGCTGAGCTTCAACATCTATCGGTCCGCCGGTTTTGGTTCCCTGGGCGGCGCGCAACTCATCGGCACGGCATCGATCCCCGGCTCGGACAGTACCGACCTGGGCCTCGGTTCGCACCAAGGCGTCAAACTATCGCTGACGGCTCCCAACGGCCAACCGCTGACGAGTTTGACGCCGAACCCGGCCCTGCCGTTTATTGTGGTGGTCGCCAACCCCGGCGGCAGCATCGCGGAGAGCAGTGCCGCCGACAACACCGCGTCTTTCGAGACGCACGTTCTCGGCGTGGTCGCGCATGGTCTGGTGTTCGACCTCGCAGCGCTGTTTTTCAATACGCCGCCGGAGTGGGAATTGCAGATGGCCTCAGCGTTGCAGCAACAGGACGGCTACGAGGCGGTCATCGCCTTCAATTGGGTGCGCCTGAGCATCCTGCCCTTCCCCGGACCCATTCAGTTGGCGGGCAGCGAACTGTTCCAGCAGGTAGTCGCCGAAGCCGACCATCTCGCCGCCGAGCATCCGGGCGATGTGGTGGATGTCAATTTCATCGGCCACAGCCGCGGCACCGTGGTCATCAGCGAGGTGCTGCAAGACCTGGTTGGGACCGACGATCCCGCCTTGCGCGGCGGCTACATGCAGATGACGCTGATCGATCCACACCCGGCCAACAACATGTTCGGCCTTTTTAGCTGGGTGCCGACCATCCAGGTTTCCGACGATCTCGCGGCGGTAGTGGTCCTGTTCCAGACGTTGACGCGAGATCCCCAGGTGGTGGTGCCGTCCAACGTAATGCAGACGCAGTTGTTCGATCAGCAAACCCCGGCGGGACAGTTCGGCTTCTCGTCTCCGCTTGAATTCCTGATTAACCTTTGGGGCGAGACGGCCTCGGCCCTCCCCAATCAATCGTCGCAGCCGATCGAGTCCCACAGTCTCACCAACGTGACGGCTCCAGGGATCGGCCTGATCGGTCACGAGGAGACACACGAGTGGTACATGGCGAACGTCGTGGATACCGACAAGACGTTCTCGTTTTTCGGATGACGAGCGCGGAAGTGGAAAACGCGCTTCTCCAGCGGGGCCAACGATTCGGCGGCGAATCCGTTTGTCGTATAGAGTCCGAAATGGCCCGATCGTCCTAACCGGGAGAATCCCTCCATGAACCGCCGCCAGCCAGCAGTCCTCCTGTTGCTTCTCGCCATTTTCGTCCTGCCCTCTTGCGGCCCGAAGTTTCTGGGGCAGGTGCGGACGCCGACGTTCAACTACGTCAAGGAAAGCGAGGGCGGCTGCGCCGACGTGTACCTGCACAAAGGCACTGCGGACAACCGCGAAGTCTTGTGGATCTCCGCCAACAAGGAGAAACTCAAGTTGCCCGACAACGACAGCAAGACTTTCAACCTGGCCGACGCGCCGGATAGCTTGCGCGTAGCCGTGGATCTGTGGGACAAGGCGCCCCGCTTCTCCGCTTACTGCAACGACATCTCACCGGACACGAAGCGCGAAGCGACGTGGAAGGCGAAAAAGGGCACAATCACTCTCACCCTGCATCCGACGAAAGAGGGCGAGAAAGAGAGACCGCGACGCTACAAGGCCAGCGCCCGGCTCGACAACGTGACGTTTGAGGATGACGCCGGACATCAGGCGACGCTGAAGAACGAGACGATTACGGAGGTTCTCGTCGGCTGGTACGCGGGGTAACCGATTGCCTCCGGCCGCGGTGCGGCCTACAGTGACGAAGCCGCGATTGCTTCCTGTTGTTCCGCACCGGGAGAAGATGATGCCGTCCGAGCGCAACCGTACCAGCCGACTGACCACCGAGGGGACCGGCCGAGCGCCCAACCGCGCCATGCTGCGGGCCGTCGGCTTTCACGACGACGATTTCGACCGTCCCATGATCGGCGTCGCTTCGCTGTTCAGCGACATTACGCCGTGCAACGCCCACCTCGACCGCCTGGCCCGCCACGTCTGCGAGGGCGTCCGCGCCGGCGGCGGCGTGCCGCAAATCTTCGGCGCGCCCACCGCCTCGGACGGCATCATGATGGGCCATCAAGGCATGCGCTACAGCCTCGTCTCGCGCGAGGTCATCGCCGACAGCATCGAGGTCGTCGCCGGCGGTATGAACCACGACGGCCTGATCGCCATCGGCGGCTGCGACAAGAACATGCCCGGCTGTCTCATGGCCATGGCGCGGCTCAACATTCCCAGCATCTTCGTCTACGGCGGCAGCATCCTGCCCGGCACCGGACCGGACGGCGCCGACATCGACATCGTGTCCATCTTCGAGGCGGTCGGCCGGCACCAGGCCGGCAAGCTCGACGCCAAGGGCGTTCACGCCATCGAGTGCGAGGCCTGTCCGGGGGCAGGCTCCTGCGGCGGCATGTACACCGCCAACACGATGAGTTCCGCCATCGAGGCGATGGGCATGTCGCTCCCCTACGACGCCAGTTATCCCGCCGTCTCCAGCGCCAAGGAGCGCGAGGCGTTCCTGGCCGGCGAGGCGCTGGTGCGGCTGACCGAGCAGAACATCCGGCCGCGCGACATCATCACGCGCAAATCGTTGGAGAACGCCTATACGCTGGTGCTGGCGCTGGGCGGCTCGACCAACGCCGTGCTGCACCTGATGGCCATCGCGCGCGAGGCCGGCGTCGAATGGACGCTGGCCGACTTCGACCGCCTGAGTGGCAAAATCCCCCACCTAGCCGACCTCAAACCAGGCGGCCGCTACGTTATGAACGACCTGCACCGCGCCGGGGGTACGCCGGCCGTGCTCAAGGCGCTGCTCGAAGCCGGCTGGCTGCATGGCGAGTGCGTAACCTGCACCGGCAAGACCCTTGCTGAGAACTTGAAGGATGTCGAAAGTATTCATAAGCGACGGCAGGATGTGGTGCGGCCGATCGAGCGGCCC
>DATBGU010000116.1:0-11875 GCA_036557825.1 Gemmataceae bacterium | reverse complement strand
ATGTTCGCCAGGGTGTCGGCCGCCTGATCGAGGCGGAGCTCGACGCCGGTATGGTGGTGCTTGAGCAGCAATTCGCCGCGGTTGCGGTAATTGCCGTCTACTACATAAATCCACGGTTTTCCGAAGTTCGTCAAGCTGAATAACAGCCGTTGCTTGATTTTCTCGAAATCGCGCGACTCGATGAAGTATCCGCCCGCCTGCTCCTGCCAGGCGAAACTGAACATATTGTGCCGAACGCAGAACTCGGGCGTCAGAAACGTGTCGATAAAAGTAATATCGTTATGAACGCGGCGCACCTCGAAGATTTTCTGCCGTCCCAGACCGAGTTGCTTGTCCCAGTTGCGCCGCTTCTCCAGATCGTCGCACTCGTCGTACTCCTTGCCGAACTTGCCGGTGTTCCAGCGATGCTCGATGTCGCGAAGAAGCTCGATGCCCAGTTTGTAGGGATTGATCCGCCCGCGCGACACGGCCATCGTGCCGGAGTGGTGGTCGGCGTAATCGACCATCTCGGAAGGGGTGAGGATCTTCTGAGTCATCATCGTCGAGTGCCAATAGCTGGCCCACCCTTCATTTATGACCTTGGTTTGTCCCTGCGGCGCGAAGTAATACGCCTCATCGCGGACGATTTCGAGCATGTCGCGCTGCCAGTTTTTCAAGGGCGCGTTCCCGATCAAAAACAGCAGCACGTCCTTTTCGGGGCGTTCGGGAAAGCTGCGCGCCGTCTGTTCCTTGGCCTTGCGGCGTTCCTCTTCTTCCTTCTTGAGCAGGTCGCGCGGGTTGATGTAGTCATCCATGTAGTCCTTGCTCTTGAAGCGCGTGGCCCGCATTTCCGCGCTGTCGTCTTGCTCGGGGCCGAAATCGTAACGCGACACCGGCTCGCGGCGGCGGATGGCCGTCGAATGCACGTCGATCAGGTCGTCGATCGACATGCAGCGATCCATGAACGCCTCTACTTCGTCCTCGCCGAAGCGCTCGACGTAGCCGCGGATACGCGTCCCATGGTTGGCCATCTCGTCCATCATCTTGCGATTGGTGTGCGCGAAGTAGGCGTTGTTCTTGAAAAAATCGCAGTGCCCATAGACGTGGGCCATCACCAGCTTCTGATCGACGGTGTGATTGCTGCGCATCAGGTAGGCGTAGCACGGATCGTTGTTGATGACCATTTCGTAGATCTTCGACAACCCGTAATCGTAGCCCTTACGCAGCTCCTCGTAGGACATGCCGAACGACCAGTGCGGATAGCGTGTCGGAAAGCCGCCGTAGGCCGCCACCTCGTTGAGATCGTCGGCGTCGATGACCTCGAAAATCGTCTCGAAGAAGTCCAGTCCGTAGCCGCGCGCGTAGCCCTCGATCTCCTCCTTGAGCGAGCGCAGGTGCGGCGGCAGACTGGTATCGTATGGCGTATCCATCATGTCACCTGAAGGAGAGGGCAATAGGGAGTGTTCGCCGCTTGCGGCTTAGCGGAAGAGACGCCAAGCCGCAAGCGGCTAACGGCCGGTGCCGAGAAACTCCTTGATCGAACCCAAAATGGCGTCGCGGTCGGGAATGCGGCTGCACACCACGTTGGAACGTTCGCCGAGCATCTCGTGGACGTACTCGTAGAACTCGCCGCTGCCATACGGACTTTCCACCTGTCCGTAGCCGAACAGATTCAGGCGCGGCAGCAGTTTCTCTTGCAGAATCTCGATGCAGTGCGGAATGTCGTCGCCCCAGTTGTCGCCGTCGGAGAAGTGGAAGGCGTAGACGTTCCACTGGTCCGGCGGATAGCGCGCCGTGATGATCTTGTCGGCCAGGATGTAGGCCGAGCTGATCTTGGTGCCGCCCGACTCGCGCGTGTGGTAGAACGTGTGCTCGTCCACTTCCTGCGCCGCCGCGTCGTGAATGATATAAGCCGTCTCGACGCCGTGGTAATGGGCCTTGATCCAGGTGTCGATCCAGAACGCCTCGATGCGAACGATCTCTTTCTGCTCGTCGGTCATCGAGCCGGACACGTCCATCATGTAGATGAGGACGGCCACGCTCTGCGGTTGCTGCACGTCCTTCCAGCTGCGGTACTGTTTGTCCTGGCGGATGGGCACGACGACCGGATCGCGCGGATCGTAGGTCTGCGAGGCGATTTGGCGACGCAGGGCGCGTTTGAAGGTGCGCTTGAAGTGGCGCAGCGACTCCGGGCCGGATTGTCGGATGCCGGTGTATTTGTCGCGGGTGGTGATGATGTTCTTCTTGCCGCGCGGCTCGATGCGCGGCAGGGCCAATTCCTCGCCGAGGATGGCGGCCATCTCTTCCATCGTCAGCTCGACTTCGAGGATGTGCCCGCCGGGTTGATCGCCGGCGCCGGAAGAGGGTTCGCCCTGACCGGGTCCGAGCGGCTGGCCGACTTGCCCGTCGCCCTGCCCGACGCCGCCGGAGCCTTTGCTGCCGTAGCGGAACTGCGGCACCTCGATCTGCGGCAGCGGGATGCTGACGAGATCCTTGCCTTTCTTGCCGATCATCTCGCCGCGGCTGATGTACTTGGAAAGGTTGCTCTTGACCTTGCCGCGCACGAGCTTGCGGAAGCGCTGATGATCGCGTTCGATCTTCTGCCCCACGACGACACCCCTCCGAAGAAGAACTAACCACAGAGTCACAGAGAACACAGAGAGAAAACACAGAGAAGAAAAAAGACCAAAACCGATTTCTTGTCTCTTTACTCTTCTTCTTTCCTTGTTTTTTCTTTTCTGTGTCTTTCTCTGTGTTCTCTGTGACTCTGTGGTTAGCTCTTTTTATTTTTTCGTGTGACCGCGGGCGAAGATGCTGGCCACGAAGGTCAGCACGTCGGTCGCACTGCTTTCATTATAACCGTAGTTGCGGATCAATCGGCTCTTGACGACATCGATTTTCTCCTGCGTCGCCTTGTCCACCACGTTGGACACCAAGCTCGTCAGTTTGATGGTGTCCTTCTGGTCCTCGAACAGCTTCAATTCGAGGGCTTTTTGCAGGCGCTCGTTGGTCTTGTAGTCGAAGCGCTTGCCGTCGATGGCGAGGGCGCCGATGTAGTTCATGATCTCGCGGCGGAAATCGTCCTTGCGGCCGTCGGGGATGTCGATCTTCTCCTCGACGGAGCGCATCAGCCGTTCGTCCGGCTCCTCGTAGTTGCCGGTGTAGCGGTTGCGGACCTTCTCGCGCTGCGTGTACGCCTTGACGTTGTCGATGTAGTTGGAGCAAAGCCGGGCCAGGGCGTCCTCGTCCGCCGCGATGGCGCGCTGCACTTCGTTCTTCACGATGTCCTCGTACTCCTCCTTGACCACCGAGAGCAGCTCGCGGTAATGCTGCAACTGCTCCTGACTGGTGATGAGCGAGTGATGGCGCAGGCCAGCCTCCAACTCGTGCAGCACCATGAACGGGTTGACGCTGTCCTCGTCGGGATGGGCGACGATGGCGTTGCTGATCTTGTCCTGGATGTAGCGCGGGCTGATGCCGTGCATGCCCTCGTTGACGGCCTCGCGCTTCAACTCGACGACGTTGTCCTCGGTGAAGCCGGGCAGCGTCTTGCCGTTGTAGAGTTTGAGCTTTTGCAGCAGCGTCAGGTTGGCGTGCTTGGGCTGCACCAGGCGCGTCAGCACCGCCCACATGGCCGCGATTTCGATGGTGTGCGGCGCGATGTGCTTGCCCTTGACGCGCGTGGTGTTGAAGTCCTTCTCGTAGATCTTGATCTCGTCCTTGAGGCGCGTCACGTAGGGCACGTCGATCTTCACCGTGCGGTCGCGCAACGCTTCCATGAATTCATTGTTCTGCAAGCGTTTATATTCCGGCTCGTTGGTGTGGCCCAGAATTACCTCGTCGATGTCCGTTTGCGCGAACTTCTTCGGTTTGATCTTGTGTTCCTGCGAGGCGCCGAGCAGGTCGTAGAGGAAGGCCACGTCCAGTTTCAGCACCTCGATGAACTCGACCAGGCCGCGATTGGCGATGTTCAGCTCGCCGTCGAAGTTGAACGCCCGCGCGTCGCTGTCGGTGCCGTATTCGGCGATTTTGCGATAGTTAATGTCGCCGGTCAGTTCCGTCGAGTCCTGGTTTTTCTCGTCCTTGGGTTGGAAGGTGCCGACGCCGATGCGGTCCTGCTCGGACAGAATCAGGCGGTAAACCTTGATGTCTTCGAGCATGCGGCTCCAATCGCCGTCGTGCTGGGCGAGGCGCTCGTTGAACATCTGGCGGCAGAACGGGCACAGATCGCCGCGGATGGTGACGTCGAGGTCGCCCGACTTGTGGTTGGCGTTCAACTTGCCGAGGATCATCGGCCGCAGATCGTGCGGCACCAGGTTGAGCGGATCTTCGTGCATGGGACACTTTTGCGACGGTGCGCCGTCGTGTCCCTTCCAGGCGAAGCTGAACAACATTCCGGCGTCGGTGCGCGCGTAGTCTTCCAGGCCGCGCTTGAGCAGGCGGGCGATGGTGCTCTTGGAGCTGCCGACCGGGCCGTGCAAGAGCAGCACGCGGCGCTCGGTGCCATAGCCCTTGGCGGCCGACTTGAAGGCGTTGACCAGCTGCATGAGCGGCCGATCGATGCCGTAGATGCCGTCGCCGTGCTTGGCGGCGTACTCGGTGAAGAACTTGTAGCGGATGACCTTCTCTTTGGTCTCGAACACCTCTTCGGTGCCGTGCGACAGGATCATGTCGTAGAGGCGCTGGTAGGCGGTGCGCGTGACCTCGGGATGCTCGGCGACGATGTCGAGGTATTCCTCGAAACTGCCTTCCCAGTGCGTTTTGCGATAATCGCTCAGGTTCTGCTGCTGACGAAGGCTGGCGATGATGGCCTTCCCTGTCAATGACGACATCGCTTGATACCTCCAAGAAACGGCGCGTCTAGGGTCCGCGCCGTGGACAAGGCTGGCGGAAGAGTGCCCGGCCGGCAGACCGAATTGGGGGAGCAGAAAGCGGCGCACCGACGTGCCCGCCGACACCCCCACTCCCGTGCCAGGGCCCCACGCGAGGATCACAACATGTACGGGAGAAAAGGCGGTCTGTTCCGGTTCGAGGACACGAGTCGAGGAGGAAAGGACAGCAACCATCGCTCGCCCCGCGGCGGGTTCGAGCCGATGCGATCGTCCAGGATCCTGTCCTGTCCTTCTTGCTCATCTGTTATTCTATCCAGGCCGCATGGTTTACGTCAAATCACTCATTTGGGGGGTTCGGGAGCCGGATTCCTCTCTTTGCTCGGGTCACCCCCTATTCGGTTCGGATCGTCCCCTCCGAACGGATGGTTCACAAGCTGAGGGCTTTATCACCTGTAGCAGCATACGCTGTCCGGGCGGGGTTCTGTCAAGATCGGTTTGCCCGCGCGGGGAGGCGGTTTGTGGAGGTTGTACCGGATGCGGCGGCGCGTGCCGGACGAGTCGGCACATCGCTGCCCGGTTGCTCTGGACGGGCCTCCATTCGCCGTGGTACAGGCGAATAATCGGGCGAGCGGCCGGCATCAACCGGCCGGTTCATCCCAGCCGCTCGCCTTTCGGTTCGTGGCCCTAAGGAGAAGAGGTCAAGCCATGCGGAACATGCTGGCGTTATTCGCGGCGGCGCTGCTGACAGTGATCGGCCTGGGCTGGTATCTCGGCTGGTACAAGGTGAGCAGCCAGCCGGCCTCGGTCCCCGGTCAGCACAGCGTGCAGATCGACATCGACACCCACAAGATCGGCAACGATCTGGAGCAGGGCGAGCAGAAGCTCGAGAAGATGATCAAGGAGAAGAAGGATGAGGCCAAGAAACGGTCCGACACGGCCAAGGACGCCGGCAGCCTGATGCTTCCCACGGCGCCGAAGTCGTCGCAGCTGAACGTGGACACCGGGAACGGCACGTCGCTGAAGCTGGACAACGGCGCGAATGGCCCGCTGTTCCAGTTCCAAACCAACAAGGGGCAGTCTGTCCAAATCGGCGGCGACAAGGGAACGTCGATCCAGTTCGGCAATGAGAAGGGCGGCCCGTTCATTCAGATCGGCGGCGGCGAGAAGAAATAACCCGCGCCCTGTCTCTCTTCTAACCAGCCCGAAGCGCCAGCGAGGGCGGGGGTGCATCCGCCCTCGCTGGCGCTTCGGGCTGGTCATTTCTCCATCATCTCGCGCAGCGTGCGCACGGCCGTCTCCGCGAAGGCGGCGTCGTTGATGTGCAGGTCCACTTCGATCAGGCGCACGTGGGGACTGATCCAGTCGCGCAGGCTCTGAAACAGCGCCGCGTCCGCTTCCGGCCACCAGAACGGTTGTCCTTCCGCGTCGAGCGCGGACACGCCCTTGCGCGGAACGAGCACGGCAGTCGGCCCACGGGCGGCGCTGGCCTTGTGGGCGATCTCCTTGCCCAGCTCGTCGTTCTCGTCCGGCGTGGTGCGCATAAGCGTCACGTTGGGATTGTGTTGGTAAAAGCGGCGGGAACGAAACTTCTCCGGCACCGTCTCCGGCGGCCCAAAGTTGACCATGTCGATGGCCCCAACGGAGATGACCTGCGGCACACTGCGCAGCCCCGCCGCCGTCAGCCGCTCGCGTCCCGCCGTCAGCACGCCGCCCACCAGTTCATCGGCCAGCTCCGTCGTGGTGATGTCGAGCACGCCGGCGATCAACCCGTCGCGGACGAACGATTCCATCGTCATTCCGCCGGTGCCCGTGGCATGGAAGACGAGCACCTCATAGTCCGCTGCTTCCAGGATCTTGCGCGCCGCCTCGACACAGGGCGTGGTGACACCGAACATCGTCGCCGCAATCATCGGTTTGTCGTCCTCGACCGCTGACCGCTGACCGCCGATCGACGATCGCTTGACCATGCCGATCATGGCGTTGGCGGCGTTGGTCAAGACGGTTCGGCTTATTCGATTGAGTCCGCAGATGTCCACGACCGAGTTCAGCATGAGGATGTCGCGGACGCCGACGAAGGGTTTGACCTGTCCGCTGGCGAGGGTGCTGACCATGAGCTTCGGCACGCCGAAGGGCAGGGCGCGCATGGCGCTGGTGGCGATGGTGGTGCCGGCCGAGCCGCCCAGTCCCAGAACGCCGTTGAGTTGTCCCTGGGCGTGCAGATCGACGGCGATCTTGGCCGCTCCCTTCGCCGCCGCCGCGATGGCCTGTCCGCGATCCCCGGCCCGTCGGACCGCTTCAAGACTGGTGCCCGCCGCGGCGTAGACCTCCTCGCGGGCAATCTCCGGCGCGAAGGCGGGTGGTTGCAGGACTCCAGCGTCGAGAACGAGAGGGGCGACGCCGCCTTGACGCAGCAAATCGCGGACGAACTGGAACTCGATGCCTTTAGTGTCGAGCGTGCCGATGAGCAACACGGACATGGTCGGAGCCTCGCGCGGTTGGCGGAAGGACGGAACGCGATCCGGGATGCGATTTATCTTATGAGGACGAAGCCGACCCTCGCGCCAAGGCATCGCGATTCTATACAAGGCCCGAAAGATTCTATAGAATTTGCTTGCGTTCCTCTTCGCCGACAGCTAGGATTAGCTTAACGCTCCTCAACGAACCTGGAGATGCTCACTACCCCAGAGCAACGAGGTTTGCCGCCCTACTCACCCACGAATGATGCGCCCTTGAATTGCCCCCGGAGAACCTGCCTTGCCCGCTTCTCGTATATCCGATGCCTCGCGCTGCCATCGCGGTCTGCGCCGGCAAACCATCGTGCAATCGCTCTTGGCCGATGTCTTCCAGGGTCGGCTGCGCGCCGGGGAGCACCTCGTAACGCAGGAGTTGGCCGAACGCTTCGGGGTCAGCCACACGCCGATCCGGGAGGCGCTCATCACCTTGGCCGGCATCGGCATCATCAACCTGCTGCCCAACCGAGGGGCGGTCGTGCGCCGCGTCACGCCGCACGAGGTCCGCGAGGTCTGCCAGGTCCGCCGCGCTCTGGAGTGCGAGGCGACCCGCTCCGCTTGCGGCCGGATCGACCTGTCTGAGCTGCACGCCCTGGCCGTCGAACTGCGGCGCATGATCGCGGTCAAGGCGAAGCCGACGGTGCGCTTCATCGAGGAAGCCCGCGCCGTGGACAGCCGGCTGCACGACCTGATCGCCGACTCGTGCGGCAACGCCTTCCTGGCCCAGGAGATCGCCCGCCTGAAAACGCTTTTCCGCGCCTTCCGCGACGTGGCCTGGGAGCACGACGGGGCGTGCAACGACTTCCATCGCCTCGGCGAAGAGGGCCACGAGCATTTGGCGATCGTCGAAGCGCTGCTTCTCGGCGACGCTCACGCCGCGGGCAAGGCGATGGCTCGCCACATCCGTTCCGGCGCTCGCTATTGGAGCCGCGCTTTGCCGAACGGAACGAACCACAGAGACACAGAGACACAGAGAAGAAAGTAAGGAGGAACAACCATGAAATCCGCACCGTATCGAGTCTCGTTTGTTCTGTCTTCTCTGTGTCTCTGTGTCTCTGTGGTTAGCTCTTCCGCACAGGCCGCGGAGAGGAAGATCGAGTACAACCGCGACGTGCGGCCCATTCTGGCGGAGAATTGCTTCGCCTGTCACGGCCCGGACAGCGCCTCGCGCAAGGCCGACCTGCGGCTCGACCGGCGCGACGACGCCATCAAGGCCGAGGCCATCGCGCCGGGGGATACGGAGAAAAGCTCTCTTGTCGAGCGGATTCTCTCGGACAATCGCGGTCAGGTGATGCCGCCGCCCAAGACGAAGAAGAAACTGACTGACGCCCAGAAGGAGACGCTGAAGCGCTGGATCGCGAGCGGCGCTGAATACGAAGCGCACTGGTCGTTCATCGCGCCGAAGCGGCCGCAACCGCCGGCGGTCAAGGATAGCGGCTGGGTGCGCAATCCCCTCGATCGCTTCATCCTCGCCGGTTTGGAGAAGCGCGGCCTGCGGCCGGCACCGGAGGCGGATCGCCGCACACTGGCGCGTCGGCTCGCCCTCGATCTAACCGGCCTGCCTCCCGAGCCGGCGGACGTCGAGGCGTTCGTCAACGACAAACGGGCCGACGCTTACGAGCGCTACGTCGATAAATTGCTGGATTCGCCGCACTGGGGTGAGCATCGCGCCCGCTACTGGCTCGACGCCGCCCGCTACGCCGACACGCACGGCATTCACTTCGATAACTTCCGCGAGATGTGGTCGTACCGCGATTGGGTCATCAAGGCGTTCAACCGCAACCTGACCTTCGACCGCTTCGCCGTCGAGCAACTCGCCGGCGATTTGCTGCCGAACCGCACCCTCGATCAACAGGTCGCTTCCGGCTTCAACCGCTGCAACATCACGTCCAACGAGGGCGGCCTCATCCCGGAGGAGTACCTGGTTCTGTACACGCGCGACCGCACCGAGACGACGGCGCGCGTCTTTCTCGGCCTGACCGCCAACTGCGCCGTCTGCCACGATCACAAGTTCGACCCACTGACGATGAAGGATTTCTATTCGCTGTCGGCGTTCTTCAACAACACGACGCAGGGAGCGATGGACGGCAACATCAAGGACACGCCGCCGATCGTGTTCGTGCCGCGAATGGAAGATCGGCCGCGCTGGGACGTGCTGGCCAAGGAGTTGGCCGAGGCGCGCAAGCAGGCCGAGACACGCAAGCAAACCGCCCGCGCCGACTTCGAGAAATGGCTGACGGCCAACAGTAGTTCCGGCGAGCCGAGCCGGACCAATGGTGCCGCTCGGCTCGCGGCACCTACCGACGGCCTGCGCTTGCACGCGGCGCTGAACGAAGGCAGCGGCGGGACAATCCATCTGAATGTGGACGGCAAGCCGCGCACGGCGGCCCTGGCGTCGGGGGCCGCCTGGGACGCCGGCTACGTCGCCGAGAAGGCGTTCCGCTGTCAGCCGGGCGACACGCTGGCGGTGACGGACGCGGGCGATTTCGAGAACGACAAGGGGTTCTCTTACGGCGCGTGGGTGAAATTCACGAAGGGCGCCCCGTCGGGGGCCATCTTCGCCCGCATGGACGATCAGCACGATTTCCGCGGTTGGGATCTGTGGATGCAGGGCGGCCGGGTCGGCGCACACATCATCCACAAGTGGCAGGAGGACGCCCTGAAGGTGGTGTCGCGCAACCCCATCAAGACGGGGCAGTGGAACCATCTGTTCATCACCTACAACGGTTCGGGGCGGCCCGACGGCGTCAAGGTGTTCGTCAACGGCGTGCCGCAGGAGACGAACGTCGAGGCCGGCAGCCTGCGCAGCACCATCCGCACGAACGTGCCGCTCAAGGTCGGCCAGCGCCACACCACTTCGCGCCTCGACGGCGTCGTCTTGCAGGATCTGCGCCTCTACGATCGCACGCTGTCGGCCACCGAGGTCGCTCGTCTCGCCAAGGGCACGCGTGGCGCCTGGCTGCTGGGCAAGCCGGCCAAGTCGCGCTCCGAGGCCGAGAAGAACGAGCTGTTCGACTGGTGGCTGGCGTCGCTGGACACGACGTATCAGGGGCTGACGAAGAAGGTGGCGGATTTGCAGCAGGAGGAGGCGACGGTGAAATCGCGCGGCACCATCGCCCACGTCATGCAGGAGAAGCCGGGCGAGGCGACCGCGTTCGTGCTTTATCGCGGCGATTACGACAAACGGCGCGATCCGGTCAAGGCGGACACGCCGAAGTCGCTCCCGCCGATGTCGAAGGATCTGCCGCGCAATCGGCTCGGCTTCGCGCAATGGCTGCTGCGGCCGGAGAACCCGTTGACGGCCCGCGTCACGGTCAATCGCTTCTGGCAAGAGCTGTTCGGCACCGGCATCGTCAAGACGAGCGAGGACTTCGGCGTCAGCGGCGAGCTGCCCACGAACCAGGAGCTGCTCGATTGGTTGGCGGTCGAGTTCCGCGAGACCGGCTGGGACGTCAAGCGTTTCTTCAAGCTGCTGGTGACGTCGGCCGCCTACCGGCAATCGGCGCAGGTGACGCCGGAGAAGCTCGACAAGGATCCGGACAACCGTCTGCTGTCGCGAGGCCCGCGCTATCGTCTGGACGCCGAGACGATCCGCGATTACGCCCTGGCGTCCAGTGGTCTGCTGGCGCGCAAGCTCGGCGGTCCGAGCGTCAAGCCGTATCAGCCGGAGGGCGTGTGGGAGGCGGTGGCCATGATCGGCAGCAACACGCGCGACTACCGCCGCGACGACGGCGACCTTCTGTATCGCCGCAGCCTGTATACGTTCTGGAAGCGTGCCGCGCCGCCGGCGTCGATGGACATTTTCAACGCGCCGAGCCGCGAGGTCTGCACGGTTCGCCGCGAACGCACCAACACGCCGCTGCAAGCGCTGGTCACGCTCAACGATCCGCAGTTCGTCGAGGCCGCGCGCTATCTGGCGCAGACGGCCCTGAAGGAAGGCGGCGACAAGGACGAGGCCCGCATCGACTTCATGGTGCGGCGTCTCTTGGGCCGCCCGCTGCGCGCCGAGGAAATGAAGGTGGTGCGGGCGAGCCTGGATGATCTGCTTGCACACTACAAGGCGAACGCGGCGGACGCCAAGAAACTGCTCGCGGTCGGCGAGGCGAAGGTCGATGCCAAGTTGGACACGGCGACGCTGGCGGCGTGGACGATGCTGGCCAATGAGATGATGAATCTCGATGAAGTGTTAAACAAGTAACACCTAAGTGGCAAAGGGTTTGCGATCTTGAGGTCACAGATTGTGACCTCAAGTTCATCCTCAGGAGTGACGCCATGAACCTGTTCCACGAATTCACCCGCAACATCACGCGCCGTCACTTCTTCGCGGCCGGCTCGCACGCCCTCGGCTGGGCGTCGCTGGCCTCGCTGCTGGCAGACGGCCGCGCCGGCGCCGCCGGGGCGAACGACGCGGCGGCCGTCAAGACGCACTTTCCCGCCAAGGCCAAGCACGTTATTTATCTGCACATGGTCGGCGGACCCGCGCAGATGGACCTCTACGATTACAAGCCGAAAATGGGCGAGTGGTTCGACAAGGATCTGCCCGATTCCGTGCGC
>DATBGU010000115.1:0-31246 GCA_036557825.1 Gemmataceae bacterium | reverse complement strand
GAGCGACTCGAAGCCGTGGCCGAACGTGTCCTCGAACAGCGTGTGCAGCCGGTCGATCGCGGTGATTGACGTGGTGCCGACCAGAAGTTCGTTGGACTGGGCGTCCCACAGGAGCGGGTGGACCTTGCGTTTGAGAAAGCGGCCGTCGCGGGCCTCGCTCTCCAGTTTTTCGCGGGCGATCTCGCGGGCTTCGCGCTTCTGGCGGGCGCTGGGCAGGCCACTGGGATTGCCGGCCGCCAGACCCTGCAATTCGATTTGCGTGTACGCCTTGAGCAAATCGCTGGGGATGCGCATGCTATCGACGCGCAGACAGAAGTGCAGAGAGTCGTTGACGATGTTCTTGGCCAGATCGAACGAGGTATCGAGCAGATGATCGCCGGCGGTCCAGCCGGACTCGACGCCGTCGGCGGAGGCGATTTTCTGTTTGCCGATGGCGTGCGTTTGCAATCGTTCCAGGTGCTCCGGGCCGAACAGGCCCGGCGACGGTCCGTTGACGCGATAGCGTCCGAACGTGACGCGACCGGAGAAGAACCCCATCAGGTGCCTCGCTTCTTTGCGGCGGAGAGAGAACGTCCCGTTGTCTCTATCGGCGCGAGGCGGCCTCACCTTCCATCAATTCGCGGATGCGAATGGTGAGCGGACGAACGGGCGAAAAGAGCAATCCGTTCATTCGGACGCGGCGCGGCGGAGCCGGTCGCGCACCGCCAGCCAATCGTCGGTGTCCGGCGGCAGCGTGACGACGATGCGGTCGAGGCCGGCCGCATCGAGTTCATGCAGCGCCGCGTACATCTGCGCGGCATAGCCGGCGGGATCGTCCGGCAGCACGCGCAGCAGCACGCCGGGCGGGGCATCGCTGGAATCAGCGAACGTCACCCAGCCGACGCGCCGGCCCTCGCGCGACAGGGACGCAACGCGCTCCACACTGTCTGTGGCGACGCACTCCAGCGGGGTGTGCGGTGCGTAATGACGCGGCATCATGCCCGGCGACGGCAGCGGTCTGTCAGGCTGGAAAGCCTGACCTACGGCCAGCGGACCAACCACGGACTCCAACTCGGCAACGCCAAGCAGACCGGGACGCAGCAGGCGCGGCGGGTTCGCGGTCAGATCCAATACCGTCGATTCGATGCCGCCGGCCGTCGGCCCGCCGTCGAGCAGCATGTCGATGCGTCCATCGAGGCCGCGCAAGACGTGTTCGGCTCGCGTCGGCGATAATTCCATCGAACGGTTGGCGCTGGGAGCGGCAATCGGCACGCAGGCGTTACGCAGCAGCGCTCGCGCCACAGGATGCGCCGGCACGCGCAGCGCGACCGTCGAACCGCCGGCCGTCACCATGTCCGGCACGAGGTCGCTCTTTCGCAGCACCAAGGTCAGCGGTCCCGGCCAAAAGTGCTCGGCCAGCCGCGCGGCCGACTCTGTCCAGTCCACAACCAACTCTCGCGCCTCGAACACTTCCGCGAGATGAACGATGATGGGATTGGTTGCCGGCCGACCCTTTGCCGCGAAGATGCGCTCCACGGCGGAAGCATCCAAAGCGTTGGCTCCTAACCCATAGACGGTTTCGGTTGGAAATGCCACCAAGCCGCCTTCTCGCAACAAACGCCCCGCCGAGGCGAGATATTCCACGTTTGGCGAAGCGGGATCGAGGGTTAAGATGGCGGTTTTCATCGACTTATCGGCGAACGGCCGGCGTCAGCCGGCTGGTAAGATCCACACCAGCCGGCTGACGCCGGCCGTTCGCCAACCGTGGTTCAGATTTGATAGTTCAGCGCCTCTTCGGCGGAAGCGCCGGGCTGGCGCATGCGCAGCTGCGGCTTCTCCAGCGATACCACCGTGTCCGCGGCGACGCTCTGCATGATCCACACGTTGGAACCGATGACGGCGCGCCGGCCGATGACCGTGTCGCCGCCCAGGATGGTCGCGTTGGCGTACACCACCACCTCATCCTCCAGCGTCGGATGGCGCTTCATGCCGCGGATGATGTTGCCCGAAGCGTCGCGCGGGAACGACAGCGCCCCCAACGTCACGCCCTGATACAGCTTGACATTGCGGCCGATGTCGCATGTCTCGCCGATGACGACGCCGGTGCCGTGGTCGATGAAGAAGCCCGGTTGAATGCGCGCGCCGGGGTGGATGTCGATGCCCGTGCGCCAGTGCGCGTACTCGGTCATCATGCGCGGGATGAGCGGCACGCCCAACAGCAGCAACTCGTGGGCGATGCGATAGGCCGACACCGCCTCCAGGCCGGGATAGCAGAAAATGACCTCGTGATAGCTCTTGGCCGCCGGATCGCCCTCGTAGGCGGCCTGCACGTCCTGCTCCAACTCCATGCGGACGTCAGGGAGGCGCTTGAGCAGTTCGATGGTCTTCTGCTGGGCCATTCCCTCGAAATCGAGCGGCACGCGGATCTCGGCCTCCATGCAGTCCTGCTCGTGGCGCAGAGCGCGGGCGATCTGCTGCGTCAGCTTGTCGTGCAGACCGTCGATGAGATCGCCGACGTGATACTCGACATTGCCGAGATGCAAATTCTGCCGCCGCCAGTAACCCGGATAGAGGATGTCGAGCAGATCGCAGAGGATCTCGACGACGGCCTCGCGGCTAGGCAGCGGTTTATGGCCGAGATGGCTGGTACGGCTGCACTCGGTGTAGGTGGCGACAACGGTTTCCACGATTTCCGGCAGCGCTTCCTTGAGTCGGATGTCGGTGGCCATCACATGCTCGCTAGGTTGGTCGAATGGCGTTGTTTGGCGGCACATCCGCCTGCCTCAATGGTAGGAGGACGGCGAAGCGGGGTCAATTTGCTCCTGTCTATCCTTCGGACGCACCATCGACCAAATACAGCAAATCCGGGCATCCCCTCCACCCGGCAGATTCCCGTCCAACACATAATCCGCGACGCCGATCTCCTCGCTTACATCCTGGGCAGACAACGCGCGTCGTTTGGGCGATGGGTCTAACATGCTCTCGCTCCGCCGCCCATTCCATCCGGAGAGGATCGCCGTAAGTACGGCAAGAGTATTAGGTTAAAGCATGGAATGCTCCCGCCTTCGCCCCGGTTCTCGAATTGGTCCGGCGTTTGCTTCAAGTGGCCGCGTTCGACTCTGGGAGAGAGAGCGAACCAAAACTGACCGGCTCGCGCTGGCCATGGGAGAGGTGGTACAGCGAGCCGGTTGGTTTTTCTCCATCGGAACCCCACAACTCAGCGAACTCGGCTTTTCCGGCCGAAACCGACGCCTCCGCCGTTGGCCCCTTCCGCTCCGAGCAGTTTCAGATTCAGCGAGCCGCCGCTGAAGAGCATTTCATCGAGCGCCGACTCCACATCCTCCCACTCGATCCGCCCCGTGCCATTGCGTTCGAGATGGAACTGAAGCGAGCGCCGCATCAGCTCCTTGATGAAGGCCGCGCTCACGCGCTCCGTTCGCTCCACCACTTGACGGACAATGTCGTCGCTCACCGCGATGCCGGCGGCGTAGAGGCGGACCAGTTTGTCGCGGCCGTCCTCGTCGGGCAGCGGAAATTCGATGGCCTGATCGACGCGGCCCGGCCGCGAGGCCAGGGCCGCCTCCAACGCCTCCGGCCGATTGGTCGTCAGAATGAATAGGATGTCCGCTTCCTGCTTCAGTCCGTCCATCTCGTTGAGCAGCTTGTTGAGCAGCGATTCCTGGCAAGTGCCGTTCATCTCCGAGCGTTCGCGGGCGATCAGGTCCACGTCCTCCAGCACCACGATGCTGGGTTGCAGCAAACGGGCCAGAGTCATGTACTCGCCGAGCAAGCCCATTTGTTCCGCCGTCACCAGCAGCGTCGTGTGTCCCTCCAGGGCGCCCGCCAGGTAGTGAATGGTCAGCGTCTTGCCCGTGCCGGGCGGCCCGTAAAACAGTAGTCCCTTGCGGGTGGCCAGCCCGAACTCCGCCAGCCGCCGCCTCTGCCGCACGAACTGCACGACGTTCCGCTCCAGCAATTCCAGCGTCGCCGCCGGCAGAATCACCTGCTCGCGTCCGACCGCTCGCAGCCGGTGGACGGCGATGCCCGACGATTCGCCGGAGTAGGAATGCTCGGGCTGCTCCAGCGACAGCACCTTGCCCCGGTACGATTCGGCGGTGAGGATCGAGTCTTCGAGGTGCTGAAAAAACGCCTGGGCCACGCGCGTGCCGTCGGGGTCGTTGGCCGCCGCGATCTGAAACTGCATTCCCGTCACGTCCCCATACGGCCTTCCCGACGGCGACAGCAGCACCGCGTAGCGGCACCCCTTCTCTTCGAGGAACCATAGGCCGTTTTTCAGGCAGCGCACCGACTCATCCTCGCCGATGTCCACTTCTTCGTATTCCGGCGGTACGGACACGGCGGGACTGTAGCCATCGACGAGGAGAGCGGCGAAGTTCAGTGCGTCGGTGACGTGCTCCTTGCGGACGCCGCAGAAGTGGCGAATCGACGCGGTGGAGTTGAACAGGCGGTCGATGGCGCGCTGGAGGTCGGCGCGGACGCGGAAGGGAAAGCGGCGTTCCGCGATGGTCAGGCCGTCGAGGACGAGCGGCCGGAAGTGACTTTCGAGCAGAGGCCGCAGCAGTTTTCGGCCGTCGGGGAGGTATTTCCGCCGGCCGCGCCGATACATGGCCCCGATTCCCGCGCCCACGCCCGCCGCGGCCGACAGCACGCACACCAGAAGCCACCAGTACCAGTCCATCTTCAACCCCCCTCCGCGATCGTGCCGGGTGACGGGATACGAACCCACGGATGTCATTATGGATAGGACAAGGTTAGCAAGATACGAGTTCGGACTCCAGCCCCACAGGACGACCTATCGGAGCCTGCGGCGCGCGACATATAATCGGGACATGGACGAACAACCCCTTCATCTCGCCTTCGAGGGCGGCACGCTGGTCGTCAGCGGCGCCGAACCGGAACGGCTGGCCGCGCTGCCGCACTGCCGGCAAGACCCGCGCACCGGCGTCTTTCGCGCCGAGGCCGTGCATTATCGCGCCCTCGTCGAGCATCTGCGCCGCGAGCGCATCGCTTACGACGATCACGCCCGCGCCTACCAGCCGACGGCGTGGCCGCTGCGCACCAGCCGCGATCCCTTTCCACATCAGACCGAAGGATTGCAAGCGTGGTGGAGCGCCGGAGCGCGCGGCGTCGTCGTGCTGCCGACCGGCACCGGCAAGACGTTTCTCGCCGTCCTCGCCATCAACAAGGCGGCGCGGCCGGCGCTGGTCGTCACGCCGACCATCGACCTGCTCAACCAGTGGTACGGCGAACTGCTCGTCGCCTTCGACGTGCCGGTCGGCCTCATCGGCGGCGGCCATTACGAGATCCAACCGCTGACGGTGACGACCTACGATTCGGCCCACATCCACCTCGACCGTTGGGGCAGCCGATTCGGTCTGCTCATCTTCGACGAGTGCCATCATCTGCCCGGCCCGTCGTACCTGGAGGCGGCCCGCGGCAGCATCGCCCCCTTCCGGCTGGGCCTGACCGCGACGCCCGAACGGCAGGACGGCCAGGAGTTCCTGCTGGAATCGCTGATCGGCCCGCTCGTCTATCGCCGCGAGATCAAGGAGTTGGCCGGCGATTTCCTCGCCGAGTACCGCGCCGAACGGCTGTACGTCGAACTGTCGCCGGAGGAACAGGAACGCTATCGCCAATCGCGCGAGCATTATCGTCAGTTCTGCGCCGACCACGGCATCAGCCTCGGCGGCGCCAACGGTTGGCAGCGTTTCATTCAGGAGACCTGCCGCTCGCGCGACGGCCGCGCGGCCTTCGACGCCTACCGCGAACAGCGCCGCCTGTCCCTGGCTGCGCCCGCCAAGCTGCACGTCCTTGAAAAGCTGCTCGACCGTCACCGGCAGGACCGCGTACTCATCTTCACCTACGACAATGCCACGGTCTATCAGATCGCTCGCCGCTTTTTGGTCCCAGCGATCACGCATCAGACCAAGGTGAAGGAGCGACGGCAGATCCTTGAGGCCTTCCATTCGGGCGCTTACAACGTGGTTGTCACCAGCCGCGTTCTGAATGAGGGCGTCGATGTTCCGGCGGCGAACATCGGCATTATTTTGTCCGGCAGCGGCACGGTGCGCGAGCACGTCCAGCGTTTGGGGCGATTGCTCCGCAAGCACGGTGAGAAGCAAGCCCTGCTCTACGAGGTCGTGACGCGCGGCACGGCGGAAGAGTTCACCAGCGATCGGCGAAGACAACATCATGCGTATCGATAAGTCCATCCAAGAGGAGGCATGCCATGTCGGAACAACTTGATCTTAGCCAGAATTTGGAATTGCGCGACGCGGCGGGGCACACGGTAGGCATCGTGCTGCCGCCGAAGACCGCGCACAATCTGACAACCGAACGCGATCAACTGCGGTCAGAAGTTGGCCGCCTGGGCGCTGAGGTAGCTCAACTGCGGCAAGCGCTGGAAGTCGCCCGGCAGGAAATACGCGATAAGGTCGCCATCATGGCCGAACGCGATCAATATTTGCGAGCACTTGAGGAGATGTGGGCGGAAAAGATCGCGGACGCCGACAAGAACGGAAAGGAGTTTGGCGAACTCATCGCCGAGATTGAACGCGATCTCAACGAGCGGAGGATGCTCGATGCCAAATGATCCGCCCGCCTCCTATAAATTCGTTTGCCCGGAGGAACAACGCAAGCAGTTGAAGGCCTGGGCCGAGCGTGCGGCCGCGCTGGGCATCGTGCCGGAATATCTCGCCGCGCTCAAGAGCATTCAACACCATCTTACGACCGACCCGTTGGCCTGGGGCGATCCCTGTTATCAACTGAACAATCTGGGGTTGCAAGTCTACCAGAAGGCTTGTACGCCCTTGCATCTTTGGTATGCGGTGGATACCGCGAGGCAGGTCGTTTACGTGGCGAGACTCACGCCCTTCTCCGGGAGTGGTCTCGAACAGGAGGAATGAGGGATCTTCGTTCTGCGGACAAGGCGAAGCCTATTTTCGGGAGGCTGAGTTGCGCGTTCTGATCCACATTGGCCTGGTGGCGTTCGGATCGGCGGTAGGTGGGCTGGCCCGCTGGGGAGTCGGCCTGGCGGCGGCGCGCTGGCTGGGGATGGCCTTTCCTTGGGGCACGCTCGCCATCAATATCAGCGGTTCGCTGTTCCTCGGCTGGTTCACCACGCGGCTGGGCGATCGCCTGTTACAGGGCGTCGGCTGGCTCGACGCCGACGGTCTGCGGATGATGGTCGCTGTCGGCTTCACCGGGGCGTACACGACCTTCTCGACGTTTGAATACGAGACGCACGGCCTGTTCCGAGACAACCATGAATTCGCCGCCCTGGCCTACCTCGCGGCCAGCGTGTTCCTTGGCCTGGCGGCGGTTCGGCTCGGCGTCAACCTGGCCCGCTGGTGAAGGGGGGCGCGGTGTGAAACTGGAAGGCGAACAAACGCTCCTGCGCGTCTACCTGCGCAACACCGACAAGCAGGGCTGGTTCTCGTCGCCGGCCGCGGAGAGTCTGACGCAGCGCGCGCGGCGAGATGGCCTGGCGGGGGCGACGATCCTGCGCGGCGTGCTCGGTCTGGACATCACCGGCAAGCTGCTGGAGAGCAGCGCCTGGTCGCTGGTGGATCACGTTCCGGTCATCGTCGAGATTGTGGACGCTCCGCAGGCCATCGGCCGTTTTCTCTCGGTGGTCGAGCAAACGGTCCCGGAAGGGATGGCGACCCTCGAACGGGCGCATGTGATCCTCTATCGCCACGGCGACTCGGCCGCGGCGCGGGCCGCTCGCCGCCTGGAGGTGCCCGGCCCCATCACGCCGCTCTCGACCCTGCCCTCGCCCGAGGAGTTTCCGGCCATGCGATTGAGTGAAAACGGTCAACTATTGCGTGTTTTCATCGGCGAATCCGATGTCTGGCACGGCCAGCCCCTCTATCGCGCCATCGTGCTGAAGGCGCGCGAGCTGGGCCTAGCGGGGGCCACCGTCCTGAAGGGACCGATGGGCTTCGGAGCCAACAGTCTCCTTCACACCACGAAATTGCTGGAGTTGTCCACGGACCTGCCGATCGTCGTCGAAATCGTGGACACTGCCGAGAAAGTGCAGAGCCTGCTGCCGTTTTTGGACGAGGCGGTGACGGAGGGAATGATTACCATCGAGGAAGTCCGCGTCCTGAAATACCGTCACAACGAGGCCAAGGCCCGCTCGTGAGGCCGCGTCGCGGATTCACCGAAGAGGCTCGAAGGACCGCTCGCCATGCTGACAGGAAAAATGGTGTCCGTTCGCTACGCCCGCGATCGCATTTTGCCGCGCTACCTCGACGTGAACGACCCCTCCTGGCGCGAGGTCGCCGAGCGTTTGCTCGGTCTGTTCCACGGTCAGGAAGGACGGACGCGCGGCGAACTGGAGGAGGACCAGGTCGAACTGTTCGGCGACGATCCCAGCCAGATCGTCCATCAGGGATTGGCCAAGCTGCTGGAAGACCGCTGCGAGTTCGAGGTGGTGTCCGGCCATCCGCCGGAGGCGATCCGCGCCGCCGTTTTCCGCGCGGCCGCTCGACAGCGGTTGGCGCCGGTCGGTGCCGAACCGTCGGCCGATCACCGCTTCGACCGCGACGCCGTGCTGCGCGAGGCGGCCGCCGAACTGGAGCTGTCACCGGAAACGGTCGAGCAAGGACTATTCGCCGACCTCAAGAGCGAGCAGCGTCTGGTCCGCTTCAAGGACATCAGCGCCGAGCATCTGTTGCAGCGCTACAACGTGGCCCTGGCCCAGGCGGTGCTCTATCGCTGCACGCGCATGCACGTCACCATCCGCAACGAACTGCCGCAGCGCTATCGTCAATTGCTGCGGCGCGTCAAGTTCCACCGGCTCATCTGCGAGATGGAGCAAATCGGCGAGAAGAGTTGGCGGCTGCATCTCGACGGCCCGCTCAGCCTCTTCTCGGCGACGCAGAAATACGGTCTGCAACTGGCCCTGTTCTTCCCCGCCGTTCTTCTATGCCGCGACTTCGAGATGCGGGCCGAACTGCTCTGGGGAGCGCAGCGCAAGCCGAAGGTTTTTCAGGCGTCGCCGAGCGATGGACTGGTATCGCACTACCCCGACACCGGCACGTACGTCCCGCCGGAACTGGGCCTGTTCGTCGAACTGTTCCGCAAGCGCATCGCCGATTGGGAGATTCTCGAAGAGACGGAGGTCTTTCCGCTCGGCAGCGCCGGTTTCTGGGTGCCGGACTTCCGGCTGGTCCATCGCGAATCGGGCCGGCGCGTGCTATTCGAGGTGCTCGGCTTCTGGCGAAAGGCGAGCGCGGAGCAGCACCTGATGCGTCTGCGCCAGCACGTCAAGGAGCCGTTCCTGCTGGCGGTGTCGGATCAGTTGCATATTGAGGAGGCGGAGTTGGAGGGGTTGCCGGCCGAGATTCATCGGTTCCGCAACATGCCGCTGCCCGATGAGGTGGCGCGGCTGGCCGGGGAAGTGCTGGGAAATCGAGGTGCTTCGACCGGCTGAATCCCGCAGCGAAAAGATGCTGGTTAGCAACGCTTCGCAGAAGCGTCGCTAACCAATAATTTGTATCGGCGGCACGTTCTCCGGAGGTTGGTCATGAATCCCGCTCACGACATGCCTCCGCCGGCCTCGGTTGGCGATTGGTCGGCCGACCTCGGCCCCCTGCTCTTGTCGTGGCGCGTCAAACAGAAGACGGCCCTCCTCTGGCTGATCGTTGGGTGTTCCTCGCGTTCTGCACGGCCGGCCTGATGCTATTGGCCCCACCCGGAAGATCTCTGTGGCCGATGCTGTTCCTGGCGGGCACCCCGACGCTCATCTTCCTGGGCGGTGGGATTGGGATTTGGCTGTGGAACCGGGACACGGGATGGTATCTGCACCAGTGGGGGGTTCGGGAGGTACGGCGCGGCCGATGGACGCAGCTGCACTACGACGACGTCGAGACGATGACCTGGAAGGTGACGCGCGTTTTCATCAACGGAGGATATGCCGGAACACTGCATCAGGTATCGCTGCGATCGGCCCGGGAGGGACAACCAACGGTAAACTTCACGCATTCGCATCGGGAAACCGGAGTGAGCAGCATCTATCGGGATGCGCCGAACGAGATCGAAAATATCTGTAATGGCATCGCCCGCACGATCGCCGGACGGATGGCCGAACGCCTGGAGCGTGGGGAGGAGGTGAAGTGGACCAACGGGCTGCGCCTCCATCGCGGCGGCATCCGCGTATTCAACTCCTCGAAGAACTGGGAAGATGTTCCCTGGGAGCGGGTGGCCCGCGTGGACATTACCGAGGGCGCCTTCAATTTGTGGGTGGAAGGCGAAGCCCGGTCGAAGGCGCGGGCGTCCACGGCTTGGCCCAATTTCCACGCGGGGTATCTTTTGGTCGTCATGCGACTTCGCGGCCAGCACTTGCCGGCGAAGCCTGCGGAAAGTGCCCGCCGCGCGGCCGACGGCGAGACAGCCCGCGCGTCCGGCGGAGGCCCGGGCCTCGTACTGGAGTACGCCAACAGCATCGAGGACCATGTGGCGCTCGCTCGTTATCTGGACCGAGCGACGCCGGAGGGCCGCGCCGCCATGCGCGTAAGGATTTGGGTGCCTGTGGGGATCTGGACGGGTCTCTTTCTCCTGGCGTGCGCGGCGAGGTATTGGCACGGCCGAACCGATGTCGGCGGACTCCTCCTCAGCCTTGCGGCGACGTTGGCTGGAGGAGCGCTCCTGGTTTTCGTGCTGAAGTTCGGCCTCCCCCGGCTCGATCGTGTCCGGCTGGCCCGCGAACTGAAGACGCTCCACGAGCAGGCCCGGCAGGGCAAAAGGGCGGACCCGTTTGCTCCTCTTCACGTCGCCCTCGACGAAACGGGGTACGGCGTGAGGGATTGCTTGGGAGAAGGCCGCTTTGCTTGGAAAGACCTCTCCCGCGTGGCTTGGTTCAACGGATACATCTTTACCTTCGTGGCCGGCGACAAGGTGACGCGGGAGTCGATCGGGTTGATGGTCCCTCCTCGGCTCTTCGAGCAGAAAGAGAACGCCCGCACTCTCTTCGAGACAATTCAGGGCTGGCACACGCGAGCCTGCGGCGGCCCCACGGAGAAAGCGTAAGGCGACCCACGGTTGCCGACGTTATTGCACGCGCTTGAAATCCTTGCCCGCGATGAGGAACGGGAGTCCGGCCGGTCTGCGGTCCGGCCCTCTCCAGACCTCCTCGAGCTCCCAACCTCGATCGGTCACGGAGAAACCATCTTTGGTGATGAGGATCGTGTACCGGCACTGGGCGTCCGCTTCCTCCCGGTGATCGATGACGAGCGGAGGATTTATGTCGTAGAGCACAACATCACCCCGTTCATTGAAACGATAGTGGGCGGTCCGTTTGACAATCCCATTCTGCGACAGATGGAACGTGCCGTCGCGGGTAAACTCCAGAACATAGCTGCTGTGGTCCACATCCTGCCATCGACCGATGATCGCCTCGTGCGGGTCTATGGTGTCGGACGGCTTCGATGAAACGAACGAGCGGAGATAGAGAGGCAGTCCCCACAAGCCTACCAGCAACAGAATGTTGAACAATATCCGCGTGAGGCGCGTGGATGTTTGTTGCTCGCTGTCATTGCGAAGTCGATGGAGGTCCGCTTCGGAAAGACGACGATAGCTCGGTAAGGAGAAGACCATCCCTCATCCCTCCTCTTGGCCTGTATGAGTTAATGATGCTACGCTCCAGCCTGCGATGGAGTTCGACTCATCTTGGGAATTTCAGGGCTTGGTGATGGGCCGCCGCACGCGCAGGGCGATGTCCTCCCGATAGTCCGGTGAGGCGAGTTTCCTCGTCCCGCCCGAATGCTCGAAATCCTCGCTCTTGTCCACCGCTCCCGTCTTCGTATTGATCCACTCGGCCCGATACTTCCCGGCCGGCATCTCCACTTCGAGCGTCGCTTGCGTGCCGCCGCGAATGTAAATCGCATACGCTCGCCCCGGTGCGGCCAGCGCTCGCGCCGTCACCTTCGCCTCGGGGGGATTGCCGGACAAGGACGCGGTGACGCGGCCGCCCTTGAGGACGCCGTTGTCGGGACGCATCGACACGAAATCGAAGCCGTCCATGAATTCCTTGAGGATTTGCAGTTGCTTGCGCAGCGCCGGGCCGCCGCCTCCGGGCGAGGTCGTTACCTTGGCGGTGCCGCCGGGATGCTTGCAGGAAAACGAGTAATCGAGATTGCTGTACACGGCGCCGCCGGCCAGCAGAAATTCCCAGGCCTCGGTGCGATAGGGCAGGTCGGCCGTGCCGCGGAAGCCCGTTTCATCGTCACCGATCGGTCGTTTCAAATTGGCGTTCAGCGCCACGCTGTTGGGCGGCGTCGAGTAGTGGAAGTTGAATATCGAGACGTGCGGGTTCGGTTTGTCGATCTTCGTCGAGCCGTTGGAAATGTTCTGCGCGATCAGGTGCGGCGCGGGCAGAGCTTTCTCAGCCTCGCGCAGCACGGCGACCATGCGATCGTTCCACGTATCCGTCACCTCTCCGAAATATGGCTCATTGCAGACCTCATAATACAGGTTATCGAAGTCCTTCAGCTCGGCGGCGAATTTGCGGATCAGCGCTTCCTGCGCGGCGGTCAGCGCCTCGTCCTTCAATCGGTAAACTTCGAGGCGGCCGACCTTGCCGGCGCCCTGCACGTTGTTGACGGCGTTCATCGGGTTGACCGCCCACAGCTTGTCGTCGTAGATGGTGCAGAACAGCGACAACTCGACGACGATGCCGCGCTTGTCGGCTTGCGTGAGGAAGTCCTTCAGGCGCGCGAAGTAGTTGGCGTCCCATTTCGTGAGATCGAATTTGTTGCCGCCGTCGCCTGCGCCGGGCGTGTCGCTGCGCGCCCACGGACAGAGATAGCGGCCGGACGCCGGGGCGAGCGTGTTGTCCACAATGCCGAACGAGCCGGGGATCTCGCAGTAGACGCCGGAGAAGGTGCGCGTGAGGTTGAACTTGCGCGCCCCCAGCTCGTCGAGGTAGGGAACGTAATCGAAATCGCGGTTGAGCACGGCACCGTAATGTTCGCCGGAGGTGACGAGGACGGCTGGCTTCCCGCGGAAAAGGAAGTAGTGCGGGTTGTCGGGATGCAGGGTGATCGGTTTCTCTGCGGCTGGGGCAAGGCTGGCGCACAACAGAAACGCAAAGCCGAGCGCAGGCAGACAACGAAGGGAAGGAGCGCGCATGCGGAGGATCCTCGGGGTGCCTGAAAATTACCGCTTGCAGGCTACGCCAAGAAGCCCCTCGTCGCAAGAGAGCACGACAAAGGCCCCGGACCGAACAGGTCCGGGGCCTTTGATTCACCCAACGGTGAACTGTTGTTGCCTTAGGACATGCCCGCCAGGGTCGGGCGGGCGGTGTGAACGTTGAACGCGCCATGGTTGTGCAGCACGTTTTCGGCGTCGCGATAGCGATCCGCCGTCTGCACGGTGACGATGGTGCGTCCGGCGTGAACCTCGCTCTCGTAGGATCGGGCTTGCTCCTCAGGAACGCCGAGTCCGATGAGCGCGCCGACGATGCCGCCCGCCACGGCCGTGCCTGCGGCGCTGGCCAACACCGAGGCCAGGATGCCGCCCGCAATGACGGGACCGACGGCCGGCAAGCCGATCGTGACGATGCCCAGCGCCCACAATGCGCCGACGCCCGCTCCGGCGATGGCCCCCGTCGCCGCGCCCGCTCCCACGTTGGAAGTCGCCTCGTCCGTCTCGACCTCTTCGTGGGCCGAGACGTTTCGGGCTTCACGGGTCACGACGCCGATTTGATCTTCACGGAATCCCACCCGGCGCAGCTCGGCCACGGCCTTCTGGGCCGCACTCTGGTCCTCGAAGACACCGACTACCGTGGAATGATTCTCGACAGTCATGGTGATTCTCCTTGTCAAACGCCGGCTCAACCAGACGCAGCGAGGAGCCGCCGACAAAAGCTCCGTAGAGCAACGTCGCAAACTCCGTGCCAAGGGTGCGACGGCATGACAAGGCTTTCTATCGTGCGGGGCACACTTCGGGAACAGTCGAATGCGGCAGATGATTGCATACGGAAGCTGAGTAAAATGTTCCCGAATCGCTCTTTCACTCCTTTAGGAGGCTCCCATGAAACGATCTCACTTGAGACTTCTGGGCCTAGGGTTGGTGCTACTCTTTCTCGCGGAAGGGAGGGACGCACCAGCCGCCCCCAACGACAAGAAACTTGTTTATGAGGGCCGGACTCTTTCGGAATGGGTCGAAAGAGCGCTGATGAAGGAGTATGGCTCGACCGACTTCCGCGCCGCCGTTATCGCTCTCGTCAAGTTGGACCGAGAGGCCGTCTTATCCCAGATCCTCAAAGCCGTGGAGTCTTCAGACGCAAATCGGCGTCTTCGTGCCATTGCACTGATTTGCAGCTTCAAGACAAAATCGAAGGCTGCGGTGCCGGCCCTGATCAAAGCCTTGAACGATGAAGACAACAAGGTCCGAGCCAGTGCGGCCATCGCGTTAGGCAGGTTCGGATCGAAGGCCGAGGCGGCGGTGCCGCCGCTGACGAATGCCTTGAAGGACAAGAACGTGCGCCTCCGTGTCTACGCCGCCTCGGCGCTGGCACGCATCGACCCCAATCAGGCTCCGGCGATGGTCGTTTACCTTCGCCAAGTCTTCAAAGAGGGGGATTCTCACGCTCGCTATTACGTGGCCCATGCCTTGGGCGATATCCGGGTCAAGGAAGCCATGGCCCCGCTGATCGAGGCGACGAAGGACAAGGAGGTAGACGTTCGGGCCGCAGCCGTGTCCTCATTGGGAAAATTCATTCCGGAGTCCGAGTCGGCGGTGCCGGCCCTGATTCATGCTTTGAGCGACGAGACAGCCGACGTGCGTCAAAAAGCTGCTGATGCTCTTGGCCACCTCGGCCCCGGCGCCAAGGCAGCGGTAGGCCCATTGGCCGAGGCGTTGATAGACGAGGACGAAAGGGTTCGCTGGACGGTCGCCAGTGCTCTTGGAGCTATTGGTCGTGCGGCCAAGCGTGCCGAGCGTCCCCTCACGGCGGCGCTGAAGGACGAGAATCCGATGGTCTGTGTGCAGGCCGCCTGTGCTCTGGCTCGAATCAATCCCGAAATGACGGGAGCGATGGTGACGCGCCTGCTACGAGCGCTGCAAGACGAAGATCCCTCTGTTCGCTTTTCTGCTGTCGGAGCGTTAGGCACTTTCGGCCCAAAGGCAGAGGCGGCTGTGGGGCCGCTGACCAAGGCCCTCAAAGATCCCGACGCGCTGGTCCGCAGTACCGCCGCCTTCGCCTTAAAACAAATTGACCCTAAGGCAGCCCGGCGCGCAGGCATCAAGGACGGAGATTAAGAAGGAAGACCGCATGGTTCGCCACCCGGATGGTTGACAGTTCTCCGCCCGCGTGGGAAACTGCATTTCCTCGCCGTGCCTCGTGGAACGTCTCGCCCGCCCGGACTTGCATCCCGAATAACCATCCCGGAGGCCATCATGCGTCCGCGACCCGCCTCGTTTTCGCTTTTCTTCGCCGCGTCCGTCGTTGGGATCGCCGTCGTCGTTCTGCCGTGGCTGCCGGCCGCCGAAGATCCGGCGGCGCCGGGATTGGTCGCTACCTTGAAGGGACACACGGAGGCCGTCTACGCCGTCGCGTTCACGCCGGACGGCAAGCACGTCGTCACCGGCAGCGGCGATCACACCATCAAGGTGTGGGACGGAGCCACCGGCAAGGAACTCAAGAGCTTCGGCGGGCCGACCGGACATCAAAACCTCGTGCTGAGTCTGTCCGTCAGCCGCGACGGCAGCCTGATCGCCTCCGGCGGTTCCGACAACTCGGCCAAGCTGTGGGACTTCCCCAGTTCCAGTCCGCTGCGCGAGATCGCCAAGAGCGAAGGCGCCAGTATCCTCGCCGTCAGCCCCGACGGGACCAAGGTGGCCGGCGGCGACAAGGATGGACATATCCGAATATGGAACAGCGCCGACGGCAAGGAGTTGTTCAAGCTGGACGGGCACACCGGCCCGGTTAGCGGCGTGGTCTTCAGCGCCAACGGTCAACTGCTCGTGTCGGCCAGCAGCGATAAGACGCTTCGTTTCTGGAACCCGGTCAACGGCCAATCGCTCGCCGCCATCGGCGCACATCCGGACGCGGTTCGCGGCGTGGCCCTCAGCCCGAACAATAACGCGGCGTACAGTGTCGGCGCGGACGGCAGCCTGAAATTCTGGACGCTGCCGCCAGCCGCCCCGAAGACGTTAGGCGCGGCGCACGGCGACGCGGTGACGGCCCTCGCCCTGTCCGCAGACGGCAACCAACTCGTCACCGCCAGCGCCGACAAGAGCGTTCGCCTGACCTCCACGGCGAACGGCCAACTCGTCCGTGAGTTCAAGGGCGCGACGGCGAGCGTCGAATCCGTGGCCCTGTCGCCCAACGGCGCCTTGATCGCCGCCGGCACGGCAGACAAGCGTCTGCTCGTGTGGCAGACCAAGGACGGCCAACTGCTCGCCAACGTCGCGTATCCGGCGGCGAGCGTCGCTTTCAACGCCGCCTCGACCCAGCTTCTAACGGGCGGCGGCGATGGCGCGATGAAACTGTGGACGATGCCGCCGGCGCCGGAGAAGGCGCTGGCGCATCCCGACGCCGTGCAGGCGTCGGTCGTCAGCGCCGACGGCAAGAAGCTGTTCACCGGCGGCGCCGACAAGATCGTTCGCGCGTGGAACCTCGCCGACGTGAAGATGCCGGAGCGCCAGTATTCCGGCCACGGTACCGCCGTCAACGCCGTCGCCGTCAGTCCCAATGGACAGATCCTCGCCTCGGCCGGCGAAGGAGGAACGATCCGTTTCTGGAACCAGGCCAACGGCCAGCAGACCGCCGCCATCGGCGCGCACGCCGGCGCGGTGACGAGCCTGTCGTTCAACGCCAGCAATCAGGCGCTGTCAGCGTCGGCCGACGGCAGCGTGAAGTTATGGCCGGCTCCCGCCGCGGCGGCGGGAAAACTGCTCGCCCATCCGGGCCAAGTAACCAGCGCCGTCCTCAATGCCGACGGTTCGCGGCTGCTGACGGGTTGCGGCGACAAGCAGGTCCGTCTGTGGAACCTGACCACCGGACAAGTCGAGCGCCCCTTCTCCGGCCACACGCTCGGCGTGTCGTGCGTGGCGCTGAACGCGGCCGGCACCCAGGTGGCCGGCGGCGGCGCCGATAAGGTGCTGCTGATCTGGAACGCGGCGGACGCCAAGGAGATCAAGAAGCTCACTCTGCCCGCCGCCGTCAACTGCGTGGCCTTCACGCCGGACGGCAAGTCCATCGCCGCCGGGCTTGCAGACAACAGCATTCATCTTTTCGACGTGGCGATGGGCAAGGAGATCAAGACATTTTCCGGACATACCGGAGCCGTCAACGCGCTGATGTTCACGAGCAAGGGCGATCAACTCCTCTCGGCCAGCGCGGACAAGACGCTGCAGGTGTGGACCGTCGCCGACGGCAAATCGAAGACGAAACTGGAGCACGGCGGAGCAGTGCAGGCGCTGGCGCTGAGCAAGGACGGCGCGAAGATCGCGGCTGGCGGCGCGGACAAGACGGTCAAAGTGTGGACGTTGGCCGACGCCAAACCGCAAGCGACGATTACCACGCCCGCCGCCGTCCACGGCGTCAGTTTCAGCCCCGACGGCACGCGCCTGCTCGTCGGCGGCGAGGACAACAAGGCCCGCGTGTACGGACTCGACGGACAACTCGTCGAGTTCTTCCCGCACGAAGGGCCGGTCTTCGCGGTCGCTTTCCACAACGACGGCAAGCAGATCTTCACCGCCAGCGCCGACAAGACGGTGCGGCCGTGGTCGCTATCGCTGCTGTGGCAGGCCCGCCACGCCGGGCCGGTGCGGCAGGCGCTGTTCAACGGCAAATTCGATCGCGTCGTCTCGTGCGGCGACGACAAGACCGTCAGGATCTGGAACGCCGCCGACGGTAAGCAGGTGCAGTCCATCGACGCTCACGACGGCGCCGTCGCTGGCATCGCGGTCAACGCCGACACCACGCGCATCGCCTCGTGCGGCGCCGACAAGACGCTCAAGCTCTTCGCGCTGCCGGCCAAGCCGGGCGATAAGCCGCTGGCGATCACCCTGCCGGCGGCCGCCTCCGCCGTGGCGCTCAGTCCCAACGGCCAGCTCGTCGCCGCCGCGGTTCCCGGCGAGAAGACCTCGCGCGTCCACGTCTTCGACGCGACCAACGGCAAGGAATTGCTCGCCTTCGCCGAGCATTCCGGGGCCATCCGGTCGCTGAGTTTCCTCGCCGACAATCGCACAGTCGTCTCGGCTGGCGCGGACAAGACGGTACGTCTATCCGACATGAATGTTCTTGCCTCCGTGGATGCCCATGCCGGCGGCGTGGCAGGGGTGGCCTTCCACAGCAACGGCACGCAGGCGATCTCGGCCGGCGCGGACAAAACTGTCAAGCTGTGGGATCCGGCGAAGGGGCAAGCGCTGAAGACGTTCGGCCCATTGCCGGACGCGGTTCGCGCCGTCGCCTTCAATCGCGCTTGCACGCAGGTCGGCGCGGCCGCCGGCAAGACGGTGACGGTGTGGAACGTCGCCGACGGCAAGGAGGTGCGCAAGATCGAACATCCCGCCGAAGTGGCGGGCCTATCGTTCAGCGCCGACGGCACGCGCCTGGCGACGGCCGCGGCCGACAATCGCGTCCATCTCTGGGAGTTGGCGACCGGCCTCGAATTGCAGGCGTTCTTGCACGCCGGAGTGGTTCGTGCCGTCGCCTGTCATCCGAGCAACAACGCCGTGGTTGTCTCCGGCAGCGCCGACAAGACGGCGGCCCAGCACACGGCGATGGTCGCCCGCGCCTTGTCCGCCGGCACGCCCCTGCGCGCCCTGACCGTCACGCCCAACGGCACGCACGTCGTGACGGCCGGCGACGACGGCAAGGTCAAGTTCTGGAACACCGGCACCGGCGCCAACGATCGCACCGTGGAGGCGGGCGGCAAGGCGCAGCACGCCCTCGCCGTATCGAAGAACAACATCCTGCTCGCCGCCGCTGGCGCCGATCGGACCGTGCGTCTCTTCACGCTGGCCGACGGCAAACTGCTCGCCGAGGTCAAGGCGCCCGGCGTCGTCCACAGTCTTACGTTCACGCCCACCAGTCAGACGCTGGCCGCCGTCTGCGTCCCCGCGAAAGAGGGCGCGGCCGCGGGATGCGTCATCCAGACGTGGAACACCATCTACACGGCGGGGCAACCCGTGCCGGCCGAGTTCGGCAAGCCGGTGCAGACCTACGGCGGCGCCGGCGCGGTCCGCGATATCGCCTTCGCCGGCACCGGCAACACCTTCTATTCCGGCAGCACCGACAAGGCCATCCAGGTATGGAAGTTCGCGGCTGACACGCCGACGAAGAATTTTCCGCACCCCAATCTCGTCGATGCCGTGGCCTTCAGCCCCGACGACACGCAGCTGGCGACCGGCTGTCACGACGGCCGGGTGCGCATCTTCGACGTGGCCAAGGGCACGGTGGTGCGCGAGATCCAGGCGCACGTCACCATGCCCCAGCCGTCCGCCGTGTACTGCCTGGCCTGGAGCGCCGACGGCAAGCAGATCGTCTCCGGCAGCTTCGATCGCAGTTTGAAACTGTGGAACGCCGCCGACGGCAAGATGATCCGCGAGTTCAAGGGTTACGAGGACAAGAAGTTCGAGAAGGGCCATCGCGAGGGGGTCGTGTCGCTGGCGCTGGCGCCGGACGGCAAGACGCTGGCCTCGGCCGGTGGCTGGGACCACTCGATCAAGATCTGGAACGTCGCCGACGGCAGCGTGGTGCGCGAGCTGACCAATCCGAAGATCAAGGCGGGCGCGGGGCAGCCGCCGCAGGCGCATCCCGGCGTGGTCTACAATTTGCGTTACACGCCGGACGGCAAGCAGCTGGTCAGCGTCGGCGGCGCGCCGCGCAATCAGGGCTATCTGGCGGTGTGGAACGCCGCCGACGGCAAGATGCTTTATGGCGCCGAGCAGTCGCTGGGCACGCTGTTTTCGCTGGCGGTGTCGGCCGACGGCAAGTTCTTGGCCGTCGGCAGCGGCGGAGGCTCCAGCGCCGCGGGGGAGGAAGGCAACAGGAACAATGTGTATGTGATGAAGCTGCCGCCGAGCAAGTAGGCAGACCTTTACCCTGTTTCGTCGCTCAGTTGGAAGAGGCCGGCGCAGGGGCTGGCGGGGAACTTCCGCCGGGGTGCTTCATGGCCGCGCTGTCTCTGGGACTGACTGTTCTGTTGTCCTACCTCATCGGAGCCGTTCCTTTCGGCTACTTGGTGGCGCGCGGGCGCGGCGTGGACATTCTGAAGCAGGGCAGCGGCAATATCGGCGCTACCAATGTCGGCCGCGTCCTCGGCCGCCCGTTCGGAGTCCTCGTCTTTCTGCTCGACTTCGCCAAGGGGGCAGTTCCGGCGCTGATCGCGCGCTTGTGGACGTCGATGCACGAGTCGGCATTGCCGCCGGATAGTCTGCCGGTGGCGGCGGCGGTGGCGGCGTTCCTGGGACACCTGTTCCCGGTCTATCTGCGTTTCCACGGCGGCAAGGGCGTGGCGACCGCCGCTGGCGGCGTCAGCGTGCTGCTGCCGGTTCCGGCCCTGGCGGCGCTGCTGGCGTGGTTGGCTGTGGCCATCGCCAGCCGATACGTATCGCTCGCCTCCCTGACCGCCGCCGCCGCGCTGTGCATCTTCCGCCTTCTCTTCACACCGCAGCCGTGGGATGACGCGAACCGCGTCGTGACGTGGTTCTGCCTGATCGCGGCCGGGCTGATCTTCGTCCGCCATCGCGGCAACATCGGCCGCCTTCTCCACGGCAATGAGAACCGCCTCAAGGAGACTCCCGCCATGTTGCACTTCAGCAAAGTCCTCCATGTCCTCGCGCTCGGTCTGTGGTTCGGCACCGTGATCTTCTTCACGTTCGTCGTCGGGCTGAACCTTTTCGGCACCCTCGAAGCGGTCGCCGCCGAGTCGCCCAGCGATCGCCCTCTGTGGTTCCCTCTCTGGGATGCCTACGACGGCAAATCACCGAATGAGAAGATCTTTCCCGAGCCGCTGCGCAGGGAGCAGGGCACACAAGCCGCCGGTGTGGCGATCAATCCTCTATTCAAGTGGTATTTCGGCATTCAGGCGGTGTGCGCCCTGCTGGCGACGGCAACGGCCCTCGCCTGGCGCAACGCCGGCAGCGGCCGCGTGCATCGCATTCGCATCGGCATTCTGCTGGTGGCTCTGCTGACGGTCGGGATTGGTTGGTGGCTGGAGCGCGTCGTCGACGAGATGCGTGTTCCACGCAACGACACCTTCAAGGCCATGGTGAGCCACTCGCCGCCGCGTGAGTCGGACGTGAGCGCCGCCGTCGCAGCCCGCAAGACGTTCGTGCAATGGCACCTCTACAGCCTGGGGGTGAACATGCTGACGGTGCTGCTGGTCACGGTTGCGATGGCCCAGGCGGCTTCTCTCCCTTCCGCCGCGCCGGAATGGAAATCGCCATGACCGCCAAGCCCTACGACCCGACACTGAAAGCACTGGTCGAGACGGAGCCGGAATCGTGGCCGGTCCTATTCGGTCAACCGAAGGCGCCGACGGCAGTGATCGACGCGGACATCGCTACCGTCAGCGGGGCCGCCGACAAGGTGCTGCGCGTGTCCGCCAATCCGCCGTACCTGCTGCATCTGGAGTTCGTCTCCGGCCACGATGCGGCGGCGCTGCCGGACACCCTGGTTGCACGCAACAGTTTGCTGGCGAATCGGCATGGGGCGCGGGTGCGCAGCGGCGTGGTGCTGCTTCGGCCGCAGGCCGACTCGCCGCAACTCACGGGGATGTATGAGCGGGGCTTTCCCGACGAGGAACCGTATTTGACATTTCGCTACTCGGTGGTGCGTGTCTGGCAACTTTCGGCCCAGTCGCTGCTGAGCGGTGGTCTGGGACTGTTGCCTCTCGCTCCCATCAGCGCCGTGACAGAAGCTGAGTTGCCGGGCATAATAAAGCAGATGGAGCAGCGCCTGAGTAGCCGGCGCGGCCGCAAACAGGCTGCGGTCGTATGGGGAGCGGCGTACATTCTGTTGGGTCTGCGTTACTCGCCGGATCTGGCGGCGCAGCTATTCCGAGGAGTGTTGTCCATGAAAGAATCTTCGACGTATCAGGCCATCTTGGAGGAAGGGCGACAGGAAGGCGCCGTGGCCGAGGCCAAGAAGTTTCTGCGCATCCATGGGGACGTTCATTTTGGCCCTCCCGACCCCCAGATAACTGCAGCCATTGAACGCATCAATGATCCGGTGCAACTGGAAGATCTCTACCGGCGCGCGCAAACCGCAAAGAGTTGGCAGGAGCTATTCGGCCGCCCTGCCTCCGGTTCACGAAAAGGACGACGGCGGCCGTCTTCGTAAAAGCAGCGCTGCGGCAGCCCGCGCCTACGCGATGCCTCATTTCCGCTCCGGCGAGGGCTTCGCTTGTCCGTCCAGGCGCCGCAGAGAAGCCTTCGCTTCCCGTGTCAACCAAACCTCAGACGCTCCTCCGGCCAGGGACTTCAACTGTCGCCGCGCTTCCGAACCGCCGATGCGTTCGAGTAACTCGACCGCCCGCACCTGTTGCAGTTCCTCGGCGGAAAGTGTGCGCTGGCCCAACTTCGTCCGCAGCGCTTCCACACGGCGTCGCGTCTCCAGGAGCGGGCGATTCGCCAACGTCCGCCGTAGAGCGGGGCCGGCCAGCGGGCCGAGATGTTCCAACTCTTTTTGGGCCTTTTCGCGGACCTCGAAGCGATCGCTCTCCAGATCCCAGACGCGGAGAGGGGCGTCCTCCATTCGGCCGGCAGTGACGAGCAGCTTGCCGTCGGGCGATACAGCGATACGGTCGATGCCGTTGCCATGCCCTAGGCGTGTCGTACCCAGTCGCGCCCGTGCGCCGGCGGGAAGCGGATCGCCGAATCGATCCATCTGTGCCGGGGCTTCCTTCCTGTCGGCCGGTGTTTCCCCTCATGCGAATTGTCCGGCAAGCGCCGTCAAGAAAAGGAGAAAGGCGAGAGTGGAAAATCGTAGGGACATGACCGATCCTTTAAGGCGGAATGTGGAGAGCATACTTCGCTTCGATCCCCCTGCGGACCAAAAGGATTACGCCCTTATCTCAACTTGGCGTCAGTAATTCAACCCTGGCACACTCACGCCGCGCTCCTGGGTACAGCGAACGGCATCCTCATATCCCGCATCGACGTGGCGCAGCACGCCCATGCCCGGATCGCTGGTCAGCACGCGCTGCAAGCGCACCGCCGCTTCAGGGCTACCGTCGGCGACGAGGACCATGCCGGCGTGCAGACTGTATCCGATGCCCACGCCGCCGCCGTGATGCACGCTGATCCAACTCGCTCCGCACGCCGTGTTCACCAGCGCGTTAAGGATCGGCCAATCGGCGATGGCGTCGGAGCCATCGCGCATCCCCTCCGTCTCGCGGTTGGGCGAAGCCACCGAACCGGCGTCGAGATGATCGCGGCCGATGACGATGGGCGCTTTCAACTCGCCGCGCGCCACCATGTCATTGAAACGCAGACCGAGTTTCGCTCGTTCGCCGTAACCCAGCCAGCAGATGCGAGCCGGCAAACCCTGGAAGTGAACGCGCTCGCGCGCCAGCTTGATCCAGCGCGCCAGCGACTCATCGTGCGGAAACGTCTCCAGTACGGCCTGGTCGGTGTGGTAGATGTCTTCGGGATCGCCAGACAGCGCCACCCAGCGGAACGGCCCACGACCCTCGCAGAACAACGGCCGAATGTATTCGGGGATGAAGCCGGGGATGTGAAAAGCATCCGCTACGCCCGCCTCGACTGCCTGAGCGCGGATGTTGTTGCCGTAATCGAACGCGATCGCGCCGCGCGCTTGCAACTCCAGCATCGCCCCGACGTGAATGCCAATAGATTCGACCGTTCGGCGTACATACTCTTGTGGATCATCGCGGCGCAGCCGGTCGAGATCCTCGCTGGGCGAACGCGCCAGCGGGACGTAGCCGTTGAGCGTGTCGTGTGCCGAGGTCTGGTCCGTCAGTACGTCCGGCACGACGCCGCGCCGCACCAGTTCCGGCAGTACGGCCGCTGCGTTGCCGAGCAGTCCCACGGAAAGGGTCTGCCCGCGCTGCTTCGCCTCCATCAGCCAGTTCAGCGCCTCATCGAGGTTGTCGCTTTTGCGGTCGAGATAGCCGGTTTGCAAACGGCGTTCGATGCGTTCGGCGTTGACCTCGACGCCAAGGAACGCGGCGCCGTTCATCGTCGCGGCCAGCGGCTGCGCTCCGCCCATGCCGCCGAGTCCGGCCGTGATCACCAATCGCCCCGCCAAGCTGCCGCCGAAGTGCCGCCGCGCGCAGGCGGCGAACGTCTCGTAGGTGCCCTGCAAGATGCCCTGCGAACCGATGTAGATCCAGCTGCCGGCCGTCATCTGGCCGAACATGGTCAGGCCCATCGCCTCCAGGCGGCGAAACTCTTCCCACGTCGCCCATTTCGGCACCAGCAGACTGTTGGCGATCAGCACGCGCGGGGCCATGTCGTGCGTGCACATCACGCCGACCGGCTTGCCCGACTGAACCAGCAGCGTCTCATCGTTCTCCAACTTGCGCAGCGTCGCCACGATGGTGTCAAACGCCTGCCAGTTCCGCGCCGCGCGTCCGGAACCGCCGTAGACCACGAGGCGATCCGGATCCTCGGCCACTTCGGGATCGAGGTTGTTCATCAGCATGCGCAGGGCGGCCTCCTGCACCCAGCCCTTGCAGGTACGCTCCAGTCCGCGCGGGGCGCGAATCGGACGCGGGCCGGCTACGTTCGTCTGGGGGCAATGGGGCGTCTGCCGTTCGATCGTGGCGCGGGACATGAGATTGGCTCCCTCACGGGAGATAGCAAGGCCGGAAACCAGGACCGCGCTTCGATTCTACCTCGTTCCAAGGACCGCGTCATGAGGACGGCAATCGAATCTCCAGCGGATACGCGCTTCCGCTCGGGAACTATCCTGGATATACTGCCTGAACAGATACCTAAATCTCGTGCGGGTATGTATGATGGCCTTTCTCCAAGAGGCCGCCACATTCGCACCGTCGTTCCCTCCCGAACAGCAAGACAACGCAGCAGGGAAATCAAGTCGGGGCGGAATTTCATGAGTCAGCAAACGTCTCGCGATTCCCCGGAACCCCTCCCCAAAAAACCAGGAGCGGTTTCGCCCGCCTTGGCGGAGAGTCTGGGGCAGCCGGACAGCGAGCCGACACGGATGATGGACTTCCCACCGGAGCCGTCGGCCCAGTCGTCGGCGGACGCCGTGGCCTCGTCCCCCGCCTTCGGCCGCTATCAGGTACAGCGCGCCCTTGGCTCGGGCGGCTTCGGCACCGTGTTCCTCGGCCACGACGCGCAACTCGATCGTCCCGTGGCCATCAAGGTGCTGTACCCCGGTTCGGGCGGACCGCAGGCGGAGGCGGAACGACCCCTTGAGGAGGCCCGCCGGCTCGCCCGGCTGCGCCATCCCGGCATCGTCACCGTCCACGACGTCGGCGTCCAAGAAGGGCGGGTATACATCGTCTCCGATTATCTTGAGGGGCCGGACCTCGATCAGTGGAGGCGGGACAGCAGCCCGACATGGCCGGACGCGGTCCGGATCACGGCCGCCGTCGCCGACGCCCTCGCTCACGCCCACACTCGGCTCATCGTCCACCGCGATGTCAAGCCGGCGAACGTGCTCCTCAGCGGCGACGGTGCGCCTGTGCTGGTGGATTTCGGCCTCGCGCTCGACGAGGGCCGGGCAGGTGGACGGGAGAAGGGCAAGGTCGCCGGCACGCTGTGGTACATGTCGCCGGAACAGGCCACAGGCGCGGCCCATCGCATCGACGGCCGTACCGACATCTACAGCCTGGGTGTGGTGCTCTACGAGTTGCTCACCGGCCGCGTGCCGTTTCGCACGGACGATTTCCGGGAACTTATGCGGCAGGTGCGCGACGACGATCCGCAGCCGCCGCGCCAACTGGTTCCCAGCATCCCGCTCGAACTGGAAAGGGTTTGCCTCAAGGCGCTGGCGAAACGGCAGCAGGACCGCTACACCACCGCGGCGGACTTCGCCGAGGCTCTGCGCCGTATCCTCCCGTCGGCGGCTGAGGACTCGGTCTCCCGTCCCGTGCCGGTTGGAACCCCCACCGGAGGACTGAACACGGCATCGCCGGCCCGGTCCCCAACCGACGCTTTGACGCCGGCCTCGTTCCGGCGCCGCAGCCGCGAGGCCGAGCGCCGTCAAGTGACCGTCCTGGTTTGTGGCAGCGACTTGTTTGGGTCCGAAGCGTTTCTGGAACTCGACGCGGAGGACCAGGCCAGAGTGTTGCAGGCCGTTCGGGAGTCCTGCGAGCAGATCGTGCGGCAGTTCGATGGATCGATTGTGGAGTGCAACGAGGAGGGGCTGCTGGCATGCTTCGGCTACCCGGTGGCGTATGAGGACGCCGCCCGCCGCGCCGTCCGAACCGGCCTCGGCATTCTGGAGGGCATGACAGCTCTCGACGAGCATCTCCGCCGCCAACACGAGTTGGAACTAAGCCCGTGGGTGGGCCTTCACACCGGCCTGGCCGTCGTGGAGTCCAAGGAGGACGCCATTTCGCTGATCGGAGAGGCGAGGAACGTGGCCGTCCGCTTGGAGGCGGTCGTCGCGCCCGGTCAGCTTCTTTGCACGGAAGCCACCCACCGGCTGATTCAGGGGGAGTTCCGGTGCGTCAGTCTGGGACGCCGGAAGATCAAAGGAGGGGCGCGGGCCCTCGAGTTGTTCCGGGTCGAAGGGGTCGGGGAAGCGCGCAGCCGCATCGAGGCGGCCGGACCCGCCGGCTTGACACCGTTGACCGGCCGCGATCACGAGATCAGCCTGCTGAAGGACCGTTGGGAGCAGGCCCAGGAAGGCATGGGCCAGGTCGTTCTGCTCATCGGCGAGCCGGGCCTGGGCAAGTCGCGCCTGGTGTACACGCTCAAGGAACACGTCGTGGGGCAGATGGTCGAAGGCGAGGCGGACGCCCCCGTTATCGAGTGGCGCTGCTCGCCGCATTTCCAAAACACGGGACTGTACCCCGCCATCGACTTCTACGAGCGGGCACTCGGCTTCGGCCGTGAGGAGTCCCCGCAGGCCCGGTTCGATCGGCTGCTTCATCGCCTGGAGCAGTACAACCTGGCCCGGCCGGAGACCGTGCCGCTGTGGACGTCGCTGTTGTCGCTGCCGACCCCCGACCGCTTCCCCTCGCTCTCGTTGTCCCCGGCCCGGCAGAGGGAAGAGACGTTCCGGGCCATGCTGGAGTGGCTGCACACGCGCGCCGCCCGCAAGCCGGTCCTGTTCGTCGTCGAGGATCTGCACTGGGTGGATGCTTCCACCCTGGAGTTCTTGCGGCACTTCCTCGCCGAGGGCTTGCACGATCGAATCCTGACCTTGCTTACGTTCCGCCCCGAGTTCCAGACGCCGTGGCCCGCGCTGGCCCACCAGACCAGCCTGGCCCTGACCCGGCTGACGCGGCGCCAGGTGGGCGAACTGATGCGGAAGAAGGCGGGGAACGCGCTGCCGGAAGCCGTGGTCGAGCAGGTTTACGACCGGGTCGGCGGCGTACCGCTGTTCGTGGAGGAATTCACGAAGATGGTGCAGGAGTTGGGCGTGCTGGACGCGGCGGGGGAAGGCGGCACGCTTGCCAAGACCCTGGCGGCGCGCCAAATCCCCGCCACGCTTCAGGATCTGGTGATGGCCCGCCTGGACCGGATGGAGGGCGAGCGCGAGGTGGCCCAACTCGCCGCAACATTCGGCCGCGAGTTCAGCTACGAGATGCTGTCCGCCGTCGCGAGCGAGGACGAGACGACGCTCCCGGCGCAACTGGCCAAGCTGGTGCAGGCGGAGATCCTGTATCCAAAGGGCCGGACGCCCCGATGCACCTACGTCTTCAAGCACGCCCTGCTCGAAGACGCGCTCTACAATGCGCTGGTCAAGAGCAAGCGGCAGCAGTTCCACCGGCGGGTCGCCGAGGCGCTGGAGTCGCGGTTCCCGCAGACCGTCGAGACCCAGCCGGAACTGCTCGCCCACCACTTCACCGAGGCAGGCCTTACTGAGAAGGCGATCGGTTACTGGCTCCAGGCGGGTTTGCGGTCCCGCCGGCGATCGGCGGAGATCGAAGCGATTGGCCACTTGACCCAGGGCCTGGCGCTGGTCGAGACGCTGGACGAGTCTCCCGAACGCGACGCTCGGGAATTGGAGCTGCTGAGTCCCTTGGGGACCGCTTACATCGCGTCGCGCGGTTATGCCGCGCCCGAAGTCGGCCCTGTTTTCCAGCGGGCGCGCGAGTTGTGTGAGCGGGTCGGGCAACCGACCCAGCTGTTCGCGATTATTCTGGGCATCTGGGAGTGGCACACCGTACGCGGCAATCTCCAGCTCTGCACCGACCTGGCGACCGAGGGGATGGAATTTGCCGGCCGGCTCAACGACCCCGGTATCTTGATGGAAGCCTTGTTCATGCTGGGGGAGACGATGCTCTATCGCGGGGATTTCGCCGACGCCCGCGACAGTTTCGCGACGGCGGTGGCCGAGCACGACGACCGAGAGCGCACCAAGTTTTGGGCCGCCCACACCAGCCACAATGCCGGCGTCACCTGCCGCTCCAACCTGGCGATGTCCCTGTGGCACCTGGGCTACGCGGACCAGGCCCTGAAGATCAACCGCGAGATGCGGCAGCTGGCCCGCGAGATCGACCATCCGTACAGCGTGGCCTATGCCCTGCACCACACGGCTTGGCTGTACCAGTATTGCCGACTGGGGATCGAAGTCCAAGCCGCCGCCGAGGAAGAGATCGCGATCGCGACCGAACAGGGCTTTGCGCTGTGGCACGCTACGGGCACGTTCTTCAAGGGTGCGGGAATGCTTCTGCAAGGCAAGCGCGAAGGCGTGATCCCCCTCCTTTTGAAGGGCCACCAGGCCCTCCGAGACAGCGGCGCCGAGCTGACTCTTCCCTTCCAACTCAGCATCCTGGGCGACGCCTACACACGGGCCGGCCGGTTCGAGGACGCGCGCCGGGCGCTGGACGAGGGACTGGCCTTCGCGGAGAAGAACGAGGAGCGCTGCCAGGAGTCCGAGCTTCACCGTCTCCAGGGCGAGCTGTTGTTGGCCGAATCGCCCCATCGGACCACGGACGCCGAGGTCTGCTTCCGCCGCGCCATCGAGACGGCCCGGCGCCAGCAGAGCCGGGCGTGGGAGTTACGCGCCACCATGAGCCTGGCGCGGCTCCGGCAGCGACAGGGCCGGCGCGACGACGCCCGCGCCGCGCTGGCGGCCGTCCACGCCACGTTCACGGAAGGATTCACGACGCCGGACCTCCTCGACGTCGCGGCGCTGCTGGAAAACCTGGTGTGACGGGGCAGCGACGAACGTCCCGCCAGTCGTTCCTTCAGACCGCTTATGAAGCCCCGCCACCACGGAGCTAGGAGGTAGGAAACATGGCCAAGAAGATAAACCGGACAACGAATAACGCGAAGGGCAAGCCCCATCGTATTCGCACTCCGGAGGAGATCGCCCGGCATAAGGCGATCCGCGAACGCTTCCAGAAGGAGAAACCCTCTCTGGAGCAGCTTGTCGAAACCGGCGAATACAACGAACCCCTCCCGATGGGAGAGTACCTGAGCATCCGCCAGGCCGTCTTCGCTTTGAAGCAAGCGCGCGAGTCCGCCGGGTTGAGCCTCGCGGATGTGGCGGATCGCTCCGGCATCGACAAGGCAGCACTGTCCCGCATCGAATCGGGGCAGCACATGAACCCCACTGTCTCAACCCTGTGCCGCTATGCTCATGCCCTCGGCGTGCGCTGGACGTGGCGCCTGGCGAAAGAGCCGGCAAAGAAGCGAGTGGTAAAGACCTCGAAAAAATGAGTCCCGATCCACTTCCCACTACCGAGTGTCCATCGCCCCGAACGCTCCCTAACCCGGATTATTCAGTGCCTTCGCCGCGCGGCTGCTGGCCGTGGGCCTCCGACGTGTGGGTCGGGCTACGTCGGCCGGAATCATCTGTCGGGAGCATACCGCCCCCCTTACCCCGGCGCCTTCAAGACGTGCCTGCTCCAGTCGCAAACTGCAACCACTCCAGTTTTTCCGGATCGCTCCTTGTCCAACTTCTGTTTCTTTACTGTTGATAACTCTCTAACGATCGCCGCCACTAGCTCCGGTTCCCCCCAGAGAACTAGGCCATCGACGATGGCCGCGGCGTCCCCCCAGTCTCTCATCTGGGCGTCAAAATCGCTGTCGCCGGTCGGAGCGACGACGACAAGGACAACGCCGCGCCAATGGTCAAGGAAAGCACGCTGGCGCGCCGTAGGAAGGTCTTCGCGCCGTCGGCCCTCGTCACGGCAAAGGTACACTCCGCCCGCGGGATTGCCGTGGGAAGCGTATGCGACCGGGTGGAGGCCAAGCTCGCTTTCGGCCCTGGCAACGAGCGAGACGAGAGTCAGGGGTTTGTGGCGTGGATGCGTGCGGCAACAGACCAGCGGGACCGCGCTGACGGCGACAGCGAAAAAGATGATACCGGCGAGGGTCCACGATGAACGATCGGGCTTCGGGGCGGTCATTTCGTTTGTCTCCGTGTGAGGTTGGTTCACCAACTCCTTGTAATTCCAGGATTTACGGGAATTAAATGATCTCGACCTGCCAGTGACCCCACGCCTCGCAGGGCAGCGTCGGGTGTTTCGCTTTCTCTTCCGCCACCTGCGGCGAGTCCGTCTCGACGAGGTACAGGGCACTGCCATCGATCCCGGCGCGCAGACCGGACGCCGGGGCGATGGTCGATTGTTTCCGCAGCTCAGCTCCAGGACAGCAATCGCGCTGTCCCTGTTGGAGGTCCAGAGAGACCGAACAGCGACAAGATGGCCTTCCGCTGAAGCGCGGATCGATCGGGCGGTGCAAGAGAGCGCCACACTCAGCACGGTTTGGGAAGCAGGGCCCGGCAGCACGCCGCCCGGGGATTCAACAGAGGCGTCCACCCCTGCCGGTCTCAGGGGGCTTGAAGCGCAGCCTCGGCCTCGGCGCGGAACGCCTTCAGTTCCTCGACTTGCTGCGCCGGCAGGTCCTTGTGCGCCTCCACCCACTTCACCGCCCGGTCGAAGCAGTCCTTCGCCTTGTCCCCGTCGCCGAGCCTGCCATGGTACATCGAGAGGAAGAAGAGGTCGGCGGCGTCGGACCGAACCTTGCCGGCGGCGAGGCTTTTCTCCAGTGTGGCCGCGGCTTCCTTGTACTGGCCGTTGCGGTACTGGACCACGCCGAGCGTGTTCAGGAAGGTCGGGTCAATCGGCTCGAGCTTCCCCGCTTCCTGAATCAGCTCGAGCGCCTTGGC
>DATBGU010000114.1:0-24378 GCA_036557825.1 Gemmataceae bacterium | reverse complement strand
GATCGACTTCGACATGGACATTCAGTCCGCCGTGGATGCGCCGCGGTTGCATCATGCGTGGTTCCCGGACACGGCCGGCTTCGAGGGTACCTGCGACTATCCCAACGTCGTGCGCCGATTAGAGGCGATGGGTCATTCCGTCCACGGCACGCGCCAGGGCGATGCCCACTCGATCGCGTTCGATCCGAAGAACGGCAAGTATGTCGGGGCGGCGGATCACCGCATCAACGGAAAAGTATCGGGGTATTGAGTCTCCCTGAGCGGGGGTGTCAGCCCCCTGAGTTTACCGCGTCTCAGGGGGCTGACGCCCCCCGCTCAGAGCAATTGCCGTTCGAGATCTTCACGGCGATCGAGTTGCGGATCGCGTCGGCCGCGGACCAAGGCATAGATGCCCGGCGATTCGAGTTTCTCACCGGCGGTGAGGCGGCAGGACACTTGCTTGGCGCGGCTGCGGCGGAAAGCCTCGGCCAGACAGCCCGAACAGGTCAGCGCGTAGGTTTTCAATTCCTGCGTGACGCCGTCGCTCCAGCGGGCGGCGATCTTATAGACGGCCAACCCCTCGCAGCCGCGCGTCGAACAGCGAACGGGATAGGACGGCATCGGCATGTCAAGATGCCTCAGTCGTGTTCAAACGGTACAGGCTCGCCGTTGACCTGGGCCAGCGCGTTCATGGCGGCGCGCTGCTCGGCTTCCTTCTTGTTGCGCCCCCAGGCGCCGGCGTAGGTGTGCCGGCCGATGACTGCGGCGATCTTGAAGCACTTGCTGTGATCGGGTCCCTTCTCGTCGAGCAGGACGTACTGCGGCGTGGCGTTGAATTCGCGCTGGGCCACCTGCTGCAACAGCGACTTGAAGTTGCCGCCGTGCGCCCCCTCGGCCACCTCTTCGATTTCGGGTCCGAGTTGCTTGAGGATGAACGACCGCGCCGCTTCCAGTCCGCCGTCGAGATAAATGGCCGCCACCAGCGATTCGTAGACGTCGGCCAACATGCTCGACGGCACCGCCGACGAATGCAGGTGGTTCATGCCCTTGCCGAGGAAGATGAACGCTCCCAAATCGAGCGCCTTGCTGAAGCGGGCGCAAGTGCGGCGGCTGACCACCACCGATTTGATCTTGGTCAGATCGCCTTCCTGATAATCGGGGAAGCGCAAATAGAGTTGCTCGCACGTTACCAGGCCGAGCACCGAATCGCCGAGGAACTCCATGCGCTCGTTGGACGCCAGGCGCGTGTTGGCACCGGAGGCGTGCGTCAGCGAGGCGCGGAGCAGTTCCGGCTGGCGAAAGGTGTAACCGATGGCCTTCTGGCACTCATCCAGAATCTCGGCTTCGCGGTTGGTGGTCAATTCCTGCGGCATGGTAAGTATCATCGGCGTTGATAGCGAGCTTGGTTGGAAAGTACCACACCCGGCGTCGAGTTGTCAACGCCGCCGATCCCCCGCCGGGAACCAGTCCTCTTGACGAGGCCGCGATGCGGCGCGCATGATGCAAATGTCCGCCCCTTCAGCGGCCGCCCATCGCTTTCCGCGGCACAGGACAGGCAAGGGGGTGGATCGTGGAGCGCGGAGAGCGGAGGCCGGCCCTCAGGAGGTCGATTCATCATGAAACGCTGTTCCCTGATCGTCTGCTGTCTGGTCCTCGGCGGCGTGGCAGGCACATTTCTCGCCGAGAAGCTGCTCAACGGCCAGGCGCCCGCCGTCCCCGCCATTCCTAAAGAGACGACGTCTTATCGCGACGTGGTCAAGAAGGTGCTGCCGGCGGTGGTCAGCATCGAATCGAAGTCCAAGGCCGTGCCGGCCCGTCCGGGGCGGCGCAGGCCGCCGATGCAGGACGACGTTCCCGAAGAGTTCCGCCGTTTCTTCAATTTTGATTTCGAGGACGGCGACGACGCTCCCAACCCGCGCGGCTTCGGCTCCGGTTTCCTCGTCGATGCCAAGGGCGTCGTTCTGACCAATTTTCACGTCGTCGATGGGGCCGAGCAGGTCACGGTGCAGCTGAGCGACGGACGCAAGTTCACCTCCAAGGACGTGAAGACCGATCCCAAAACCGACCTGGCCCTCGTCCGCATCGAGGCGCCGGCCGCGCTGCCCTTTTTGGAGCTAGGCGACAGCGACGCGATGGAGATCGGCGACCGCGTGCTGGCCGTCGGCGCGCCGTTCGGTCTGACCAACACCGTCACGCACGGCATCATCAGCGGCAAGGGCCGCAGTCTGCAACTGAACATGTACGAGGACTTCTTGCAGACCGACGCGGCGATCAATCCCGGCAACAGCGGCGGCCCACTGATTAGCCTGGACGGCAAGGTGATCGGCATCAACGCGGCCATCAAGAGCCGCAGCGGCGGCTGGCAGGGCGTCGGCCTGGCCGTCTCCAGCAACATCGCCAAGAACATCATGCCGCAGCTGCTCAAGGACGGCGTCGTTCGCCGCGGCTATCTCGGCGTGCAGATCAAGGACGTTACCGAGCCGGAAGTGGCGGCGCGCCTGGGCCTGAAGGAAGGCGAGCATGGCGTGCTGATCACGCGCGTCTTCGACGATACGCCGGGAGCGAAAGCGGGACTGAAGGAGGGCGATGTCATCACGGCGCTGAACGGCAAGCCGGTGCGCAACGGCCGTGAATTGCAGACCCTCATCGCGCGGCTGCCGGTGGACAAAGCCGTCGAGATGCGGCTGATACGCGACGGGCAGGCGACGACGAAGCAAGTGACGATCGAGGAGCAGCCACGGCAGTATGGCACCCCGCGCGTGCGTGTGCCGCGCGGCGTGGAGCGCGAACCGGACGGCCTACGCATCGAGGCTGCCGGCATCGAGGCGGTGGACCTGTCGGACGATCTGGCGGACAGCCTCGGCTATCGCAAGCGGTCGCGCGGCGCCGTCATCACGCGCGTGACGCCGAACGGATTGGCCGACGACGCCGGGCTGGTGCGCGGCATGCTCATCACCAAGGTCGATAAGAAGCCGGTCCAGTCGGCGAAAGAGCTGCGCGAAGCGATTGAGGCGGGATCGCTGGAAAAGGGCGTGCTGCTACAGGTCGAGACGCCGCAGGGCGGCACGAACTATGTGGTGCTCAAGGCACCGAAGGGCGCCAAGCCGTGATGCTGACCCGCCATGACCTCCGCCGGAACTGCGGAACGGGGCCGCGCCCATTTGGGCGCGGCCCCGCTCGTTAAATCGGCCGCCGCGGAAACCTTAAATGGTCTGCAAAATCTGCCCCGCGAAAGCGCCGAGTTGAAGGTTCGAGGTGTTCGTGGGATCCAGCAAGTGTGACACATCGCAGAGGAGGTTCCCCAGCAATCCATCGTGCGTGGCGAACACATCCACCGTGACAGGGCCGGGAGGGGAAGCGCAGTTATTCAGATCGACATCCAGGCCCAGCAGGTTGAGATTGAGCGGCCCCACCGACAGATTCAGAATATCGCAGGCATTGCTCGGCACTGCGGACGACGTACTGGTCATCGCGCTGGGCGAAGTCGCGGAGTTGATCGCGCCGTTGAGAAGCGTCGTCAGTTCCAGATCGAAGAGCAAGGTCTGGATCGGGCTGAGACTGCTCAAGGCGCTGGTGAGGTTGCCACCGTTGAGGTCCAGCGCGTTCGTCACGTTGAACAGCAGGTTCCCCAGCAAGTTGCCGGACCCCGGCTGGGCCGTGATGTCGAGGCAAATGCTGCTGGTCTGCACATTCAGGCCCAGCAGATCGAGACTGATCGGATTGAGGTGCAGATTGAGGATCTCGGCCCCATTGCTGCCCGGCGTGGCTGTCAGAGAAACCGGAACCTGAATCGGGTTGGCTCCGATCTGCCCGAAGGCGGTACCCTGTCCGCCCTGAGTCGAGACAAGATTGAAACTGAGCGGGACAATTCCCGGAGCCAACTGGCCCAGAAGGCCGTCCAGCGGGTTGGCCGACGGCACGTCGCGGGCCTCCAGACATTCCAGGGTCGGCTTGACTGTCACGTCTTGCCGCGACGACCGACCGGAGGTCTCGGAATCGGATGACCAAAATGAGAACCAACTAAACGACATGATCCTCTTCTCCCACTGCTCCGGCTCCTTTACTCCTCAGGCGAGGCGAACCGCTCGCCTTCCCCTCCCGAGGCGCGTGCCTTGGGCCGACACGGTATCCGTGATTCGTCAAGAATGTGGAACCCTGCTCCGTTGGCATGGGGGCCGGCATGCTGGGGATGGGGTGATGCAAAAGAGATGCCTACTTTTCGGATGGTCTTTTTTCCCGGCGCGTTCATCCTCGATCTCCTGTGGCAGCCCCGAAGCGTTGGACGAAAGTCGGCGAAGAGAAGATCCGAGTAACGCGTTTCTTATTTGGATGCAAACAAATTCGCAAACCTCGATCTAACACGTTCTCAACCGTACCGCGAAGGATTGACGCGACGACAGACCTCCCCTAAGCTGCTCCAACCCCCCGCGCCGCGCGGGGCACGACATCGCTGTAGCTGCTGGGAGGAACAGCCTTGAAACGATTCATCTGCCTGGTCGGCCTTTTCCTGCTCGTCTCCGTGCCCGCCGTCGCACAGCAGCCGCCCGAACCGCTCGTGCGCGGCTTGCACAATCCCACTGCTATCGCCGCCGGTTCCGATGGCCGCGTCTACGTCTGCACGATGGGCGAGGTCGGCAAGGACGGCGATGGGGCGATCGTGGCGATCGATAAGGGCAAAGCGACGCCCTTCGCGGCGGGACTCGACGATCCGCGCGGGATCGTGGCTCGTGGCGAATTCCTATTCGTCGCGGACCGCAAACGAGTCTGGCGCATCAATCGACAAGCCAAAGCCAGCGTGTTCGCCGCGGCCGGCACGTTCGCCCCGGAGCCGCGCTCCCTTGGCGGCATCGATGTCGATGAGCAGGGCACGCTGTACGTCGCCGACGCCGGCGACGGCAAGAGCGGTGGGTCCATTTATCGCATCGCTCCCAACGGCAAGGTATCGCTCGTCACGGATGAGAAACGCTCGCCGGCCATGCAGGCGCCCACCGGCCTGGCGATGGACGGCATGTCGCACTTGGTTGTCCTGGATTCCGCGTCGGGGCATCTACTACGTCTGCGGCTGGCGGACGGCAACACGCAAAAGCTGGCCGACAACCTCGGCGGCGGCGGCCTCGTCTGGGACAAGTACGGACGGCTCTATGTCAGCGATGTGGCTGAGCGCGTCTTCGTGGTTCCCCGGCCGGATGAGAAGCCGGTCGCGCTGGCCAAGGGCTTTTCGTCCGCCACCGGACTCGGCCTCGCTGCCGACGGTCGCTCCATCCTCGTCGCCGACACCAAGGCGGGCGCCGTGACCGCCCTGCCCGCGAACGTGCCCGGTCGGGAAGTGGATCAGCGCGATCTGCCTTTGAAGGCGGTGACGGCCTTTCCCAACCTGCAATGGGCCGGCTGGAAACCCGTCTCCGATTCGGGCCGCATGATCCCGCTGCGGCCCATCGTCCTGACACACGCCGGCGACGGCAGCAACCGCGTTTTCGTCGCCACGCAGCGCGGCATCGTCCACGTCTTCCCCAACGATCAGAAGGCGACGAAAACCAGCATCTTTCTCGACATCCACGAGCGCGTTTTCTACAGCGACGACGAGAACGAGCAAGGTTTTCTCGGCCTGGCCTTCCATCCCAACTACAAGAAGAACGGCGAACTCTTCGTCTTCTACACGCTGAAAAAGGACAAGACGACGAACGTGCTGTCGCGCTTCCGCGTCCGCCGCGACGATGGCGGCCGCGCCGATCCCGATTCCGAGGAAGTGCTGCTGCGGATCAAGCGCCCGTTCTGGAACCACGACGGCGGCACCATCTGCTTCGGCCCGGACGGCTATCTCTACGTTGCCCTCGGCGACGGCGGCGCCGCCAACGACCCGCACGGAAACGGCCAGAACCTCAAGACGCTGCTCGGCAAAATCCTCCGCCTCGACGTGGACCAAAAGAGCAAGGGCAAGAACTACTCCATCCCCAAGGACAATCCCTTCGTGGGCCGCGCCGAAGTTCAGTCGGAAATCTGGGCCTATGGTTTGCGGAACGTCTGGCGCATGGGTTTCGATCGCAAGACGGGGAAGTTGTGGGCGGCCGATGTCGGGCAGAATTTGTACGAGGAGATCGACCTCATCGTCGCCGGCGGCAATTACGGCTGGAACCGGCGCGAGGGACTGCATCCCTTCGGGGCACGCGGTGCCGGTGTGAGCAAGGATCTGATCGATCCGATCTGGGAGTATCATCACGACGTCGGCAAGTCGATCACCGGCGGTACGGTCTATCGCGGCCCACGACTGCCGGACTTGCAAGGCAGCTATCTCTACGCCGATTATGTTTCGACGAAGGTATGGGCCTTGCGCTATGACGAGGAGCAACGGCGTGTGGTGGCCAACCGGACGATTCGCGGTCCGAACGTGCCGGTGATGTCGTTCGGCGAAGACGAGAAAGGTGAGGTGTATTTCCTCACCTACACGAACACCGGACAGGGCATCTACTGGTTCGCGAAGGAGCCGGCCGCACGCACGAAGTGACTTCTTGACGAGCCCGGAGCGCCAGCGACGGGCGCTGTGGCCCGTCGCTGGCGAACCTTTTGCAAATGTGGTCGTAAGTCCTTATGCTTCAAGGGGGTCGCAAACGGAACCCCTTGAGGCGCCGAAACTTCGGCGCTGAGCCTCAGCCGTAGGCCGATGCTGCTCAGAAAACACTTACACGGCAAGCATTTACGACCTCATTTGCAAAAGGTTCTGGCGCTCCGGGCTCGTGATTTGGACAATGGCGCTGCCTCACGGTGCGGGATTCGCTCAGTGGCACCCCCGAATCAGCGACGCATCGCGGGGAACGGCTTCCTCGCCCGGCAAGGCGCCGGGAGGCCTGTGCCGCCAGCAATGACCGCTGGCACCCATACGGTGGCCGATCTCGTACAGTTGCCGCGCTCCTCTCGGATACAGACACTTGAAGCTCGGCGGCTCGCCGTGATAATCCTCCGGCAGAGCGAGCATGTGAAAGCGCATCCCGGAAACGGCGCAGAAGCAATACAGCCGGGCGATGTCCGCGCGGGTCAGCGCTTCAAAGATCGCCGAGACCGAGAGCATGATCCGGCATACGGCGTGTTTGGAAACCGGTTCGGGATCGCAGTACAGTTTGCGACTGGCGAGAACGTACAGGTCCGAGCCGGCCAGCCAACCGGGGCGAGGAGACGTTCCCGGCGCCGGCCAACCGGGCAGGGCCCCGAACCGCACGAACGCCATCGAGGCCGAGCCGGCGTCGGCGTGCAGTTCGTGGTAGCAGTGGCCGTTTATCTCCACATCGAACTGGACCGGCGGAAAACCGCCCGGCCAGGACACCGCGGCCAGCAGCACCTTGCGGACCAGCTCGTCGGCGTCCGGCCGGCCGCTCGACGCGATGGCCCCCACGTCCCACGTCACCAGTTGCTTGGTTTGCATGTTCATGGTGCCGACGAAAAACCGCCGCCCCTCGGCGTGGGCTTGCCGCAGGTCGGTCAAGAACTCCTCGTCGTACACCTTTCGCAGCAGCCGCTCCGCCGGCTCCGCCGAGCCGAACGCCCCGTGCTGAAGCATGCAGCGTAGCGGCCGAAACTTGAACAAGTCCGAGTTGCCGAGGGTCAGAATGAGCGATTGTAATTTGGCGTCGTACTTCGATCCGAGAAAGGCAAAGGCGCCGAGCAAGGAACCACTGCTGATGCCGCACACTTCGTCGAAGACCGGGCGCGTGCCGGACTCCGTCCAGCCCACCAGCACGCCGGCGCTGAACGGCGCTCCCGCCACGCCGCCGGAGAGGCAAAGGGCCTGGAGCGGATGTGGACAGGCCGGGGGAGCTTGCGACAGCACCGCCAGCGAGGTGGCCAGGCTCTCGGCGACCGTCGTTTCCACCGGCGGATAACATTCACCCGCCGAGGGGACGGCCGGCACGGGCGCCGGCTCCTCCTTGGGGCACGAGCGGCAACCCAAACCACCCAGTCCGACCAGGACGGCGATCAGTCCGCCCCGCAGGACGGGCGCGAGGAGACGGAGCCGCGAACCCATCTCTCCCACTCCTCCCTCCCTGCGGAGCAAGCCATGCAACGCGCATAATCGCCACCATGCGATATGCTTCTCTGTTCGGTTATGCTGCGGGGATTACTTGAACGAACCCGCCGGCGCGAAACGGGAACGAAGCGGATGATGGGCCAATAGGTGAAGGCAGGAAGCCGGGTACTGTTTCAAAACATGCCCAGTTGTAGCCGTGCCTCTTCGGACATGCGGCTCATCTCCCACGGCGGCTCCCACACCAGCTCGACCTTGGCGGACGTGACGCCGGGAACCGCCTGCACTTTCGTCTGCACCTCGCCGGGCAGGGCGCCGGCGACGGGACAAGCGGGGCTGGTCAGCGTCATGCGGATGGACACCGCTCCCGACGGATCGACGCGAAGATCGTAAATCAGTCCCAGTTCGTAGATGTTGACGGGGATTTCCGGATCGAAGACGCCGCGCAGGGCGGCGATGACGCGCTCTTCGAGACTGGCGTTCGGGTTGGGCGGTGGATCGGAGGATGCTGGCGAAGTCGTGGGATTCGTGCCGCTGAGAGGCAGCGCGAGGCGCTGGGTGGGTTTCTCGTCCATCGCGGTTCCTCTCACTCCTTGCGGCCGGCGAGCGTGGCGGCGAAATGGCGGATGCGCTGCACCATCGAGGCCAGGCCGTTGCGACGGCCGAGCGTCAAGTGCTGATCCAGACCGAGACGGGCGAAGAAGCCCTCGATGTCGAACGCCGAGATCTGTTCCGCCTTCTGACCGGAGTAGAGGCGTTGCAGCACGGCAAGCTCGCCGCGCACGATGTCGGCATCGCTGTCGGCCAGGAACTCGACCACGTCGGCCGTGCCCGGTCGCTTCCGCGCCCACAGGTAAACGGTGCTCTGGCAGCCGCGGACGCGATTCGACTCGGTGCGGAACTCGTCGGGCAGAGGCGGAATGTCCTCGCCCATGTCGATGAGATACTGATAGCGATCGCCCCAATTGTCGAACAGATCGAAGTCTTCCGCCAATTCATCGGCGGCGGCTTGCGGACTGGCGGCGACGGCACGCGGGTAAGCCGGCTCCACGCCCTTGGTTTGCGCCGGGGGTTGGCACTTGGCGGCGGCGCCGGCGACGATGCCGCGCAGCGCATCGAGGAACAGGTCGATCTCGGCCGTCGTGTTGTACATGGCGAACGAGAGGCGCGTCGTGCTGGGGATGGCGAAGCGATCCATGACCGGCTGGCAGCAGTGATGGCCGGTGCGGACGGCGATGCCCTCCAGATCGAGCCGGGTGCCGATGTCCAGCGAAGCGATCGGCGGCTCGTCGATGACGAACGAAATGACGGCGGCCTTGTGCGGCGCCGTGCCGATCAGGCGCACGCCCGGAATTTGCCGCATTCGCTCCGTGGCGTAGCGCAGCAGCGTCTCCTCGTGGGCGGCGATGCGCTCGCGGCCGACCGATTCCACATAATCGACGGCTGCGCCCAGCCCGACCGCGCCGGCGATGTGCGGCGTGCCCGCCTCGAACTTGTTGGGCAAGTCGGCGTAGGTCGTCTTGGCGAACGTGACCGATTTAATCATGTCGCCGCCGCTCTGGTAGGGCGGCATGCGTTCCAAGAGCGCCGCCTTGCCGTACAGGACGCCGATGCCGGTTGGACCGTAGACTTTGTGCCCCGACATCACGAAGAAATCGCAGTCCAGCTCGCGCACGTCGATGGGCATGTGCGGGACCGACTGCGCGCCGTCGAGCAGTACCGGCACGCCGCGCGCGTGGGCCAATTCGATGACGCGCCGCACCGGCACGATCGTACCCAGCGAATTGGACACGTGGACCACCGAGACGAAGCGCGTGCGCTCGTTCAGCAGCTTTTCATACTCGTCGAGGAGGAATTCCCCATCGTCGCCGATCGGCACGATGCGCAGCACAGCCCCGGTTTGCTCGCACAGCATTTGCCAGGGCACGATGTTGGAGTGATGCTCCATCGTCGAGAGGATGATTTCATCGCCGGCGCGGAGGTTAGAACGCCCCCAACTTTGGGCGACGAGATTGATGCCCTCGGTGGTGTTGCGGACGAAGATGATTTCGCGCGGCTCGCCGGCGCCGAGAAAGCGGCACACCTTCTGGCGCGCCTCCTCGTAGGCGCGGGTGGCGCGCTCGGCGAGCAGGTGGATGCCTCGGTGGATGTTGGCGTTGTCGTGGCTGTAGTAGTGTTGCAGGGCATCGAGGACGGCTTGCGGCTTCTGCGTGGTGGCCGCGTTGTCGAGGTAGATCAGCGGCTGACCGTGGACCTCGCGGCGCAGGATCGGAAAGTCCTTGCGGACGTGCAACACGTCGAAGCCTCCGGAAGCGCTGGTGGGACCGGCCTCCCGCCGGTCGCTGCCGTGGACCGGCGAGACGCCGGTCCCACCGCGAGACAGAGGGGCCGGATGGATGCTCATGCGTCCTCCTCACCGGACTCGGCCGGCGGCAAATGATGGGCTTGCAGCAAGCTCCGCTCCAACTCCTCGCGCACCGACGGAACCTTGATACGGCTAACGATGTCGTTGGCGAAGGCGTAGGTCAGCAGGCTGCGCGCCTCGGCCAGACCGACGCCGCGTGTGCGCAGATAGAAGAGCGACTCGGCGTCGAGTTGGCCGACCGTGGCGCCGTGCGTGCATTTCACGTCATCGGCGTAAATCTCCAGCTGCGGCTTGGTGTTGATGGTGGCGTCGTCGGACAACAGCAGCGTCTGGTTGGTCTGCTTGGCGTCGGTCTTCTGGGCGTCCTGGCGAACGTAAATCTTGCCGTTGAAGACGCCGCGCGCCTTGCCGTCGAGGATGCCCTTGTACAGTTCGTGGCTGGCGCAATGCGGATAAGCGTGATCGATAAAGGTGTGATTATCGACCAATTGCTGACCGCCGGCCTGGTACATCCCGTTGAGGATGCATTCGCCGCCTTCGCCCTCGAAGACGGCGTTGATCTCGTTGCGCACCCACTGTCCGCCCTGAGTGACGGCGTGCGACGAGAAGTTCGCGGCGCGGCCGACCTGCACCTGCATGGTCGCCATGTGGAACGCCTGATCGCCCTCGCGCTGCACCTTGTAATGATCGACGTGAGCGCCGGGTCCGACGACGATTTCGGTGACGGCGTTGGTGAAGTAGGGAACGCCGGGCAGACCGTTGTAGCTTTCAACCAGCGTCGCCTGGCTGTTGTCGCCGAGAATGATGAGGCAACGGCGGTGCCACACTTGAGGCGCCCCGGCAGCGCCCGCGACGAAATCGAGAAGAAGGGGTTCCTCGATCACCGTTCCCTTCGGCACGTACACGAACGCGCCATCGTGCAGGAAGGCAGTGTTGAGGGCGGTGAAAGGATGTTTCTTCCAGTCGGCGTGGCGCGCCAGGTGCGGCTCGACGAGGGAAGCGTGTTTTTTCAATGCTTCGATCAGACCGCAGAAGACGACGCCTTTGGGCAGTGAGTGAGCGCAGAGCGTGAGCGCGATCTCCTCAAGGTCGAGCGGCGCAGGCTCGAACGGCACCTGCGTCAGCGGGGCGACCGGCGTGACGCGCCATTCCTCGTCGCGCGGTTCGGGAAAGCCCATTTCGGCCAAGCTCGCCGCGGCCGCCTTACGCAGCCGATGGACGGCCGGCGTGCCCGAGGCGGCCAGTTCGCGCTCCCTCCGCTCGAAGGCGGCGAGATAGGTGTTCTGTCTTTCAACCACTTCCGTCACGGTTGCTTCCTCACTGCTTACGCGCAATCCTTCAGCCAGTCGTAACCCTTTTCTTCCAACTCCAGCGCCAACTCCTTGCCGCCCGACTTGACGATCCGCCCGTGCAGAAGGACGTGGACGTAATCGGGCACGATGTAATTGAGCAGCCGTTGATAGTGCGTGATGACGACAACGGCCCGGTCGGGACCACGCAGAGCGTTGACGCCATCGGCTACCGCCTTCAAGGCGTCGATGTCCAGGCCGGAATCGGTCTCGTCGAGGATGGCCAACTTCGGATCGAGGACGGCCATCTGAAAGATTTCGTTGCGTTTCTTCTCGCCGCCGGAGAAGCCCTCGTTGACCGGGCGCTTCAGCAAGTCCTCGCTCATGTGGATGAGCTTCATCTTCTCCTTGACGAGCTTGAGGAACTCGCGCGCGTCGTAGTCCGGCAGGCCGCGATGCTTGCGTACGGCATTGACCGCCGCCTTGAGGAAGTACGTGTTGCTGACCCCGGGGATCTCGACGGGATACTGGAAGGCGAGGAAAATCCCCTCGCGCGCCCGCTCCTCCGGATCGAGGTCGAGCAGATCCTTCCCCTCGAAGCGGACTTCGCCGGCCGTCACCTCGTAGGCGTCGCGTCCGGCGAGGACGCCGGCCAGCGTGCTTTTGCCGGAGCCGTTCTCGCCCATGATGGCGTGCACCTCGCCGGCCTTCACCGTGAGGTTGACACCACGCAGAATTTCCTTGTCTTCGACCCGGGCGTGCAGGTTGTTGATTTCGAGCATCATCCCTTCTCGTGCAGTTGCTTCAGTTCACTTCTCGGTCAAATTTGCTCCACCCAAACAATTGTGACCAGGCAATCGTCCGGACTAACGGTAAAAGTCACTGCCAGCGGTCGATCGACGAGGATGCGCTGGCCATCATCTTCCTGGCCTTTCCGGTCGGCATCCCGAAGCAGTTCTCTTTCAATTCGGTTGGCAGCATCCGCGACCGCCTGGCGATCCGACGCCTGAGTCCAGAGATCAGCTAGTTTGTCCTCCGCATCGGGCAGCCAGGTGACGGTATACCTCATCGAGGCTACTCCCGCTCTTGGAGACGTCGCATCACCTCGTCGTGCGGCACGGCTTTGCCGGCAGCCTTCTCTAATCGGCGTTTAGTCTCCGCCGGATCGAATAACGCTTTGGCCTTCTCGTACAGCGCATGTTCTTCCGCCGATACCGATGGCGTGAAATGGCCCAATATTTTTCCACTGGCATCCCGAAGTTCCACCGTCTCCAGAACACCCCGCAAGTGGAAACAAAAGTCGTCATCGAGGGTCAGGTAACTCATCATTGTCTCCAAATTCAGGATTATCCCACGCTTCCCTCCAAACTCACGCCGAGCAACTTCTGCGCCTCGACGGCAAACTCCATCGGCAGGTTCAAAAACACCTGCTTGCAAAAGCCGTTGACGATCATGTTGACGGCGTCCTCCGCCGACAGGCCGCGCTGCTTGCAGTAGAAAATCTGGTCCTCGCCGATCTTCGACGTGGACGCCTCATGCTCGACCTTGGCCGTGCTGTTCTTGACCTCGATGTACGGAAACGTGTGCGCGCCGCAGCGATCGCCCAACAGCAGCGAATCGCACTGGCTGTAATTGCGCGCGCCCGTCGCGCCCTTTAGCACTTTCACCAGACCTCGATAGGTGTTCTGGCCGTTGCCGGCCGAGATGCCCTTGGAGACGATGGTGCTTTTGGTGTTCTTGCCGATGTGGATCATCTTCGTGCCGGTGTCGGCCTGCTGCTTGTTGTTGGTCAGCGCCACCGAGTAAAACTCGCCGACCGAATCGTCGCCTTGCAGGATCACGCTGGGATACTTCCAGGTGATCGCCGAGCCAGTCTCGACCTGCGTCCAGGAAATCTTCGAGCCTGCGCCGCGGCAAGCGCCGCGCTTGGTCACGAAGTTGTAAATGCCGCCGCGCCCTTCCTTGTCGCCGGGATACCAGTTCTGCACCGTCGAATACTTGATCTCCGAGCGCTCGCCGACCGCGACCAGCTCGACGACGGCCGCGTGCAACTGGTTCTCGTCGCGCTGAGGTGCCGTGCATCCTTCCAAATAGGAGACGTACGCCCCCTCCTCGGCGACGATCAGCGTGCGCTCGAACTGGCCGGTGCCGGCCGCGTTGATGCGGAAATACGTGGACAACTCCATCGGACAGCGCACACCCTTCGGGATGTAGCAGAACGAGCCGTCGCTGAAAACCGCCGAATTGAGGGCGGCGAAGAAGTTGTCGTTGTACGGCACCACCGAGCCGAGATACTTGCGCACCAACTCCGGATGCTCGCGCACGGCCTCGGAAAACGAGCAGAAAATGATGCCCTTCTCGGCCAAGGTGGCCTTGAACGTCGTCGCCACGGAAACGCTGTCGAAGACGGCATCGACGGCCACGCCGGTCAGGCGCTTCTGCTCGTCGAGCGAAATGCCGAGCTTCTCGAAGGTACGCCGCAGCTCCGGATCGACCTCATCGAGGCTTTGCAGTTTCTTCTTCGGCTTGGGGGCCGAGTAGTAAATGATATCCTGATAGTCGATGGGAGCGATTTCCAGCTTGGGCCACCAGCGCGGCTCCTCCATCGTCTGCCAGTGACGGAACGCCTTCAGCCGCCATTGCAGCAGCCACTCCGGCTCGTGCTTCTTGGCGGACAAGAGACGAATGATGTCCTCGTTGAGGCCGCGCGGCAGCGTCTCGGCTTCAATGTCCGTCACGAAGCCGTGCTGATATTCGCGGTTGGCGAGTTCCTGAATCGTACTGGTCGCGGTCGTCATCGTGTTCCCTGTGCGAGAGTCCCCATCGGAAATTACCCACGGACGGTCGAGCCAAGCGTAAGCAGGCCGCCCGGCAGTTCCAACGATTCGGCATGGAGGCGTTCGGCGATTTGGCCCTGGCTTTGCAGCAAATCGGCGAGCGTGAGACGATCGAGGAGATGGCGCATCCAGTTTTCCAGCGCCTGCCAGATGACGCGCAGGGTGCAGCCGTTGCTGTGGACGCAGGCACCGCCGCTGTCGGGACTGGCGTGGCTTTCGCAATATCCTGGATCTTCAAAGAGCGGTTCGCCCAGCGCTCGCATTATTTCGCCCAGCCGCACCTCGACGGCCGGCCGCGCCAGGTGATAGCCGCCGGTTCGTCCGCGCACGCTGGCGATTAAACCGGCCTGCCGCAGCACCGACAACAACTTGGCGACATAGGGCTGAGACAGTTTCTCGGACTCGGCGATCTCCGGGATGGTGAGAGCCTGTCCCTCGCCGGCCCGCGCCAGCCGCAGCAGACACCGTAAGCCGTATTCTTCTTGGGCTGTGATTTTCATACCGTCCTCCGCCGCGCAGACTTAGCCACACTTTCTATTGTAGGAATCTGCACTTTTCTGTCAAGAATTAACGTAACTGGTTTATTTGCTTTGACTTGTGGGATTTTAGTGCTGTCGCTGTCGTCGCGTCAGATAAATACCCAGCGCCCGATCGACCGGCTCATCGGTCCGCATGAGGTGGTAATCGACCTGAGCGCGTCCGGCCGCGTCGCGCAGGTCTTTGCAGAAACGCTGGAAGTTTTGCAGATACTCCTTGCGCAGTTTCTTCGGATCGACCAGCATCTTGTGGCCCATCACTTCCAGGTTGCGAAATTGCGTCCATTTGCTGAACGGAAACTCAATCTCTTCCGGCGCGAGGATGTGAAAAAGCAGCACCTCATGGCGGCGGTGACGGAAGTGTTGCAGCGCTCGCAAGAGCGGCTCGACCTGCTCGAAGCAGTCCGACAGAATGACGACCAATCCGCGTTGCTTGATCTGCTCGGCGGCCTGATGCCACAGCGGAGCCAACGCCGTCTCGCCGCCCGGCCGTGTCTCCTCCAGCGCGTGCAGCACATGCAGCAGGTGCTTGGAGTTGGCCCGCGGCGCGATCGCGCGACGGACGCGCGTGTCGTGCGTGGTCAGGCCGACCGCGTCGCGCTGGTGCAGCATCAAGTAGGCCAGCGATGCCGCGATGTACTGGGCGTACTGAAACTTGCTGGCGTGCTTGCCCTGATAGGCCATGCTGCCGGAGGCATCGACGAGCAGATGCGCCTTGAGGTTCGTTTCTTCCTCGTACTCCTTGATGTAATACCGGTCGGTCTTGCCGTAGGCGCGCCAGTCGATGTGGCGAATCTCGTCGCCGGGGTAATACTGGCGGTGTTCGGCGAACTCGACGGAGAAGCCCTTGTAGGGACTCTTGTGGACTCCGGTTAAAAAGCCTTCCACGAGGTTGCGCGCGATCAGCGTCAGATGGCCGTACTTGGCGAGGGTGGTTGGGTCAAAGTGGATGGGGTTGGTAGACATAATTGGTTGGGGATCGCAGCAGGCAGCTCAGCCTGGTCGTCAAGACAACCGGCGGTCTGGGGTCAAGGTTTCCGGCGGAACCTCAAGGCACCGCCCAACGATCGAGCAGAGCACGTTCCAAACTTCCACGTCGCTCGCCCGCGCCGTTGCCGACACGATCCGGCCGGATTCCGACTGGAGAACGGTGTAGACCATCTCCCGAATCGTAAGACAACCGGACGGGAGGTCGAGCGCGTACCGAGCCGTGAACCTGTAAATGGCGACATTCACGACGAGATCCACAAAGATGCAAAGCAGGGTGCCAAGGAAAGCAAGCGCAAAGACCACGCCCCCCGGGTAGCCCAGGGAATGAGCCAGCGCGGCACAGGCCAGGGTCAGCATCATCGTGAAGAGGGCCAGAAGTCCGCAGGGTGGCAGCCACGGCTCCATCCACCGCGGCCGCTTGAGATACGGCAGCCGGGCCGGACGCATGGCCTCCGCGAACCGCTGCCAACGCTCCGGACGCCCTTCTCGTGGGATGAGGTCTTCCAGCCGAGCCGCCGGCCGGATGCGCTCGCGGGGAACCGCGAATAGCTCCTGCAAGGCGCGCCGCAGCCGGTAGAAAGTCGCACTGCTCACACAGGACGGGCACGGAGGCTGTGGCAGCTTGGCGAGGACGTATGCGTACAGTTGGCCGACGGTGAAGATCTGCTCCGCGTCATTGTCGGGAATGGTGATATGGAATGTCTCTTCGATGTTCATCACCATCTTGAGCGGGTCGCCGTCTAAGACTGGCATAGTTGGTCCTCCACCCTCGCGCTAGGCGCGCTTGACCTGCGCCGCCGCCTCTTCCTGCGGCAGCGGCACCGTCTCGATGAGGCGTTCGATGATGTGGTCCGTCGTGATGCCCTCGGCGTCGGCGTTGAACGTCGTCACCAGGCGATGCCGCAGGACAGGGTAGGCGACGGCGCGGACGTCCTCGGTAGTGACGTGCAGCCGGCCGTGCAGGATAGCGCGGGCCTTGCCGCCCAGGATCATGTACTGGCACGCCCGCGGTCCCGCGCCCCAACTCAGCAGTTCCGGCACGAACTTCGGCACATTCGTCTCGCGCGGCCGGGTCGCCCGCACCAGGTCGGCGACGTACTCGAAAACGTGATCGGCCACCACCACCTGACGCACCACCTCTTGCAAACGCTGGATCTGCTCGCCGTCCAGCTGCGCTTGCAGATCGACGTATTGCGTGCTGGTCGTCCGCTTCATGATCTCCATCTCCTCGGCGCGGCTGGGATAGCCGACCTTGATGTTGAACATGAAGCGGTCGAGTTGCGCTTCCGGCAGCGGGTAGGTTCCCTCCTGCTCGATGGGGTTCTGCGTCGCCAAGACGAAAAACGGTTCGGGCAGGTGATAGGTCTGCGAGCCGGCCGTGACGTGATGCTCCTGCATGGCTTCGAGCAGGGCGGCCTGCGTCTTGGGCGGTGTGCGGTTGATCTCGTCGGCAAGGATCATATTGGCGAAGATCGGGCCGGACAGAAAGACGAACTTGCGCCGTCCCGTCTCCGGGTCGTCCTGCAAAATGTCGGTGCCGGTGATGTCGGCGGGCATCAGGTCCGGCGTGAACTGAATGCGCTTGAACGACAGGTGCAGGATCTTGGAAACCGTGCTGACCAGCAGCGTCTTGGCCAAGCCGGGCACGCCGACGAGCAGGCAATGACCGCGACTGAACAGGGCCATGAGCAGCTGTTCAACGACCTCGTTTTGGCCGACGATCACCTTGCCGATCTGTTCGGTCATGTGCCGGTAGGCGGCGGCCAGGTCGCGCACGATGTCGGCTTCGTTGGCGGCGGGGTTGAGCATGGATGCGATCTCGTGAGGTCCGGCGGGAGGAGGCAGGTAGGCAGTATTCTAACACCCGAGGTTCTTGTTGGCGAGGCGGGTGCGGAATCGACCGGAGGCAAGCTCCGGTCGCTTACATTCCGGCCTCGCCAAACAGTTGGAAACAGTTCGAGCCGCGTTCTTTCTCTTGACCGAAGTATGGACTCTCACTACTATCCCGCCCTTGCGCGCCGGGCGAAGGCCGGCGGGTTTGTTCCTTCTGGATGAGGGCGCGGGATGCGGCGACGTGGCTGGCTGGCGACCTGGAGTATCAGCCTGACCGCCTGCCTGGCGGCCGGGTGTCTGCGCGCCACCGTTCCCCCCGAACCGCAAAAGCTGCAAGCCGACAATCCGCCGCGCGGCCGAGAGGAATCGTCCGAGGAACCCGCGCCGACCGACCAAAAGATGTCGAATTACCTGCTTTCCCAGGCTCCCACCATCAAACCGAACGCTCCGGTCGCGGCACCTTCGTTTAAGGCGGTCGATCTGCGCATCAAGGAAGATGCGCCGCCCGTCCGTCCGGCCGATCCGCCGGAACCGCGCCTTGAGGTCCAATCCGCGCCGCCGCCCGCTCGACCCGATGCGCCTTCGGTGTGCGCGCTGCGGGCCTTGCTCGAACACGATTCCGAAGAAGAAGTGCGCGAACATCTGAAACGCTGCGACCCCGTGACGCGCGAAACGCTTCACGGTCTGCTCGACAGCGTCGCCCAGCTCGAACGAAGCGGCGGCGTCACGCACCTCTCGCCCGACGGACTCGCCGCCTGGATGGATCGTCTCAACGCGCTGACCATCCCTCTGCGGCCACGAGCGCAGCTGATGCTCGATCGCGTATGCTTTTGCAACTGCATCGAAAGTTTCGGCAAGTACCAGACGCGCCCGCTGAACCCGCCTTCCTTCCAGCCCGGCGAGGAGGCGCGGATCTACGTCCAGGTCCGCAATTTCGCCAGCCGGCAAGAGGGAGAATTCCACAAGACAATCCTCAAGGCGCGGCTGGAAATCTTCGACGAGAGCAATCGGGCCAGTCCGTTCTATCGCGCCAACATCAAATCGCAGCCCGATTGCAGCCGAACGCCGCGCCAGGACTTTTTCGTCTACATCCGCTTCCACGTGCCGCACAGTTGCCCGCCCGGCTCCTATACGATGTGGGTGACGGTGGAAGATTGGACCGATGCTCCCGAGGGGGCGAAGACGGTTGCCAAGTCGCGCATCGATCGCAAATCGCTCGATTTCCGGGTCGGCGGCCCGTCATCGCGTCCGTCGCAGGCCACCATCGCCGATGTCGCCCCGGCGCGTTAGCTGCCATCTTTTCGCCATCCTGCGCCATTTCCAAGTTGTCCTACCCCCCTCCGGTCGGTTACTCTAGGAGTAAGAACGGGTGTCATCTCAAGATCCGTTGGCGGGGATGTGCCGTCTTGTCGGTCGCAAGAAGGAGTCCGCCCGTGCAACTCCGGTCGAGGATGCGTCTCGCGGTGCTGCTGCCCGGCTTGCTCGGCCTGGTCGCGCCCTTGTCGGCGCAGCGGATGCCGCCCCGCCCCGCCCCGCCCGCCGTTCGTCCCAGACCGCCACGGCCGTTTGTGCTTCCGCCGCAAGTTCCTCCGAAGTCGCCGGAGCAGGTCCGCAACGAAATGCGGAACACCCTCGATCGGAATCCCCACGAGATTTTCCCTCGGTTGAACAACCAGGCCCAGGTTCTGCCGTGGGAGGAACGAGTCAAGTTGGCCAACGAGGCGGCGGCGCGGCTGGCGACGCGCGTAGAGGTCAGCACGAATCGCTGGGACACGCTCAACGAGGTGCTCAAGGCGCGTCAAGATGTCGAGTCCTTCGATCCCGCGCTGGCCGCGGACCTTGGCGTGCTGGTCGGCGTGGCGGAGCGCCGCCTGCTGGCGGACATCGCCTTTGAAGTGGGACACCTGGCCGAGCGCGGGCAATGGGATGAGACGGTTCGACGCGGGCAGGAGTGGCAGAAGCGCCTCCGCCAGTTGTATCAAGAGTGGACCGACGGACAAAGTTTGCGAACGCACCGCGACATCCTCGAACCGCTGGCCGCCGTCATCCGGCTCGGCCAGGAACGCGCGGCGCTTGACGGTTTGCAGGAGGCGCTGCGAACGGGAAGTGTTGAGCGGGCAACGGCAACCTACTTACCGGCGGGGTTGCACGATGATGTGGAGGGGCTGCGCGGGTTGAGGGCGGTGCGCGACCTGACGGACGAGAAGCGGCTCGCGCCCCGCGAGATCACCAGCCTCAAACAGAACCTCGACGCCTTTGTGAAAGTCCAGCGCACGCTGCCGAACGCGGATGCGACCCTCGGCGGTAAGCTCTTGCAAGAGTTGGCAGTGCGGCATTTGCTGCAAGGTCATACGGCCGAGTATCGCGGCCTCATGCCGCCGGACGGACCCCCCGATCACGCCGCCGCCCTGCTTCGAGACGTGAAGGCGCTGGCGCTGGGCAAAGGAGAGGTCGTGACAGCGCCCGCCCGCGCGGTGCTTATGGAAGTAGACAAGCAAGCAGAGCCGCCCGCAGGTATACGGGCGATCATACCCGAAGAGGGCCGTAAGAATTGGCGTTTTCCCGTGCTCGGCACCAAGGCCGAAGTGTCGGCGCTGGAGAAAGCGACTCTGATTGGCAAAACGGTTCGGACAAGAATTGAAACCAACCTCGAATCGGAACGAATTACTTTAGCGGACAGGGCGAAGGAGGGGCAACGCCGATTGACCGTGGCTCGCCGGCGTCTGCAGGAACGCGAGGAGGCGGACGGCAAACGACGGAGCGAAGTGGAGTCGCTGTTGGGCCGGCCAGTCGAGGCGCGGGAGAAAATCATCGTCTGGCGGATGGCGTCCGAAAAACAGACCAATCGCCAGATTGTCGAGGCGTTGAAGAAGCAGATGAAACCGGATGATGGGCCGAAGAACCCTCGGTGAAGTACTCGTTGGGGGAGCAGATTCCATGAAAGGCCGCGTGAATCCCTTTGAACCCTGGCGTCCTGCCCAAGTCGATGTCCCGCCGCCGTTGCACGCCAGCCGGCCCTGGCGGCCCCCGGCGCCGCCGCGCGTCCCCGCGGAGGAACCGCTGGTCGTGGAGCCAGCCGACCCTCCGCAACCACCCAAACGGCCGGCCGCGAACCAAAAGGCGGCCAAGCCGGCGAAGCGCCCACCGGAGCGGGAACGTCCGCCACGACCGGCGACGCCGCGCACGCCGCCGGTCGAGTTGCGGACGGACCAAAAAGTGGTTCTGGGGATGTTTTTCGCCCTCGTCGTGCTGGGCTTGATCGGTCTGTGCTGGCTCGGCGGCACGCACTTGCCGCGCGTGTTCTTCGCGCTTTTGGCCGTGGCCTTCGGGTTCACGACCGGCATCTCGATAGCCCACCGCCGCAGTTGGTACACGCGGCTGGGCTGGATGGCGACAGGCCTGGCCCTGGCGTGCCTGGCCGGCTGGTTCGTGCCGACGATGCAAGGAGTCAGCCTTTGGTCGGCCTATCGGCAGGTGTCCGAACTGGACGCCCTCCCAGCGGGCGACATCGCCGGCTACACGAATGGGGCGGCGAGCCGCAAGGAGTTGGTGTCCGAGTTTCCGACCTTCGCCGAGGACGTGGCCGCCGCCGAGCACGCCTGGCTGCGCCGCACGGTGGACGCCGCGATCGAGAACGCCGACCGCACGCTGGAAACCGATCCGCACAAGGCCCTGGCCGATTTGCAGAAGCTAAATGAGTCGCTGTCCCGGCTGGAGCATTATCCGCTTGTGCAGAAGGAGTTGGAGGCGGCCCGGCGTCGCGTGTTGCAGGCCACGGCGAAGGCGGCCCGCGAAGAAGTCGACCTCTTGCTCGGGAAGGACGAGTTTGAAGCCGTCGCCCGCCGAGGGGCCTTCTGGGGGGAGAAGTTGGAAGAGGAGGCCAAGGCGATCGGCGAGCAAACCGATGTGCCGCAACACCTGCTGGCGAAGCGGCGGCAAGCGTTCACGAAGCACCTGGAGTCGGAGCGCCGCAAGTTTCGCGAGTTGTTGGCGAAGGACGATCACAAGGCCATTGCCGCGCTCGGCGACAAACTCGCCAACGACCTCGGCGACGAGGCCAGGACGGTCGGCATGAGCGACGAATTGAAGGAGTTCTGCACCGGCTGCGCCGCGATCAACGATCTGGCGCGCCAGGCTGGGCAGCGCTAAATGGGTTTATGTTTTGGCGAGCCGCGACCGTAAGGGAGCGGAGGGAAACCCCCTCGCTTACGGTCGCGGCTCGCCGAGTTATTCCACCTGGGCGGGTGCTTTTTCCCCGGCGATGAACGGATCGATGACGCGCGTCTTGGTGACGTATCCGCCGTACCCAGCCACGCCGAACAGCAGGAACAAAACCAGCCACGCCTTCTTGCTGAATAAGTTGAACAAACTGAGAACGATGTGCAGCAGCAGGCCGACGGCGACGATGGCGCCGGTGAAGACGATGGCCCGCGCGAACATCGGGCCTTGCGGCTCAGGCAGGCGGGCGAGCCACCAGAAACTGATGTCCACGACCTGGAACAACAACGGCAGCGGACAGAGCAGGAGGCGCATCCAGCGCGGATAGCTGCTGAAGGCGAGAATCAGGCCGGTCAGTCCGTACAGCATCGAGAAGCCGAGCAGGTGGACGTGCGTCGTTTGGGTCAGCTTTTCCAGCGACATGCCGCTGGCCGTTTTGACCGCGCTGCACTTCTTGATTTCGGCGAAGTTCGTCAGCGGGAATTTTTGCGCACTGCCCCCGTCGGTATGGCAATTGGCGCAGCGGTCCTTGAACAAGGTCTGAATCTTGACCGCGCGCGGTTCGGCGATCTTGGCCTCTTCCTCGACGAGATATTTCGACGTGATCGGGTCCTTCGCCAGGTCGTCCGGCAGGGGAAACTTGTCGTCGTTGTATTCGTCCTCCTTGCCGCCGGCGCGCGTCCAGGCGATCATCGCCTTCCGTTCGCCGTGGCGTTCCCGATCGATCTCTTCCTTGGCCGCTTCCTTGATGGCCGGATCCCTGGGTTTGACGCCCCGTTTCTCGGCCAACTCGCTGGCCCGTTCACTGATCGCGTCTTTGTAGTCGTCGGAGCGTTTGAAGAACGCGGCGGTCATTTGTCCCTGACCGTTCATCTTCTTGCCTTCAAAATCTTCCGGCAACAGTTGCTCGATCTTGCATTTCGGCAGTTCGCCGACGTGGCCGTGGAACGTCCGAACCGCATCGTCGGTAGTGGGCAGCGCCTCGCCGGGCGAGGCGTGCTGGAAGTGCAGTTGCACCAGGGCCGACACGTAGCCGGCTCCGACCGAGATCAGAAACAGGGCCAGCGTCAGGCGCGCGGCCAGAGGCAATTCGCGGAGGGTACACATACGCGGAGTCGAGTTGGAGGTGGGAGATAGTCCGTTCATAAAAAGGACTCCAGGGGTGGGTCAAGGCATGTCGTCGAGGGCCGCGCCGACGGCGGCCAGAACGCGCGTGCGCGCGTCGTCGAGGTTGGTGTCGAGGATGGCGCCGGAGGCCAGGCGATGCCCGCCGCCGCCGAAGCGCTCGGCCAGGCGGCCGACGTCGAGCCCCCGCGAACGGAAGCTGACCTTCACGCCGCCGCGCGGCTGCTCCATGAAAAACAGGCCGACCTCCACGCCGGCCAGGCCGCGCGTGTAGTTGACCAGATCCTCGCTGTCCTGCGGCACGGCCCCGGTCGAGGCGTAATCGCCGCGAAGGATCGCCGTGTGCGCCACCCGTCCGCCGTGCGCCACCTGCAAGCGCGACAGGACAAGGCCGGTCAGTTTCAGTCGGCCCAGCGTGTTCTGCTCGAACAGGCACTCGTAGGCTTCGGTCGGTCGCGCGCCGGCGCGGACGAGGTCGGCGGCCAGGGTGAAGGTGGCGGGCGTGGTGTTGGCGTGGCGAAACCAGCCCGTGTCCATCGCCACAGCGACGAACAGCGCATGCGCGGCCGACGCGGGAATCGGCACGGCCAAAGCCGAAATCGCCTCGTGGACAAGGCGCCCGGTCGCCTCGGCCGTCGTATCCACCAGGCGCAGAGCGCCGAGGTCGTCCTGCGTCGGATGATGGTCAATCACCATCTTCTGTACCGGAAGGGTTCGGAACAAATTCCCAAAATCCGCGAGTTGGTTCCAGGTGCCGGTGTCGAGGACGATGGCGGCGTCGGCGTCGCGGTAGTCGTCGCCGGGCGGCTCGAAGCGGCGGACGCGCCGCGTCGGGTCGAGAAAGTCGTAGCGCGGCGGCAGCACGCTGGCGACGGTCATGCGCACCGTTTTCGACAGCGGCGGCGCTTCGAGCACGTCGGCCAGCGCCAGCATCGAGCCGAGTCCGTCGCCGTCGGGCCGGACGTGCGTAGTCAGCAGAAAGCGCTGATGACGATGCACCAGATCGACAAATGGGGCCCAGTCAATCGGCATGGGGAACCTTGGGATGACACATCGAGGCAGGCAATGAGATTGATTATAGACTCGCCGCCCGGATGGGGGAAGTCGGACCTTTCGGCCGCTAGCGTCTGTGCGGGCGGGACGCCCGCGCTCCGGAGCGCGGGCGTCCCGCCCGCACAGACGCCAGCGGGCC
>DATBGU010000113.1:0-24262 GCA_036557825.1 Gemmataceae bacterium | reverse complement strand
CGTCAGCCCCCTGTTGCTTTCAACAGGGGGCTGACGCCCCCCGCTCGCCGGGAAATCGCGCGGTTTTCAGTGTCTGGGTGAGGCCTTGAAGTTCGCCAGCTCCGCCGCCAGTTGCAGGTTTCCGGTCGTGACCACTTCCTCGCCGGCGCGGAGGGATTGCGCGCCGCGGCGCTTCTCCGCGGCGTTGGGTTCGGAGCGGACCAGCACGGTTTCGCGGCCGCGCTCCACCACGGCGATGCGGCGCGGCGTGTAGGCGAGGCGCGAGCCTTCAACCGCGACGAGCACGCTGGCCGCGTCGCCCTCCTCGATCAAAGCCGACGATGGGATGGCGACCAGCTGCGGGTCGGCCGGCAGATCGACGGTGGCCGTGATGAATTCGCCGATCAGCCGGTCTCCTTGCTTGTTGGGCAGCCAACCCGTGACGAGACCGGTGTGTTGCGTCGGGTCGATAATTTGACCGATGCGATCGATCTCCCCCTCGATAAGCTCGTCGGCGCCCGCGCCATCGAGGTGTATCTTCCAGCGCATCTGTTCCGGCTTGAGCCGGCGCAGGGCGGCGAGATCCTCCTCGTAGGCGTTGGCCATCACTTGCAGATAGGACAGATCGACGATCTTGTACAGATCGGTGGTGTTGTCGATGACATCGCCGATGTTGAAGTTCTTTTCCAGGATGATGCCGTCGAGGGGCGCGCGAATGGCGGTTTCGGCCCAGTGCGCGTCGTCGGCATCCTCGGGGTGGTGGGGGAGTTTCTCGTCGGGCCGGTGCACGGCGGCGATGTCCTCCGCTTTGCGCTCGCGGATGCGCGCCGCCTCGCGGTGGACCGCCTGGATCTCCTCCTCGGACAGCTGCCAGGAACGCAGGGTGCGCTTGGCCTTTTCCACCGCGATGATGTCCTTTTCGACGTTACGGCGGGCGTTGTCGTAATCCTTCTCGGCAATGACGCCGCGATCGACGCGGCGATAGCGATCGAAGACGCGCTGATCGGTTTCCAGGTTCGAGATGGCATCGACCAATTCGCTCTTCTTCTCGCCCACGGTCTGACTCCAGACGACGGCCAACACCTGCCCCGCGTGAACGACGTCGCCGGTGCGCAGAGTGTCGGGGTCATCGCTTTTCTCGTGCAGCAGATTGGCCGGCAGCGCGGGACCGACGCGCCGCTTGCTCTTGTCGGCCTTGCCGATCGAGACGACCTTTCCGGGGAAGAAGCACTTGGCGCGGGCGAGGCGGTTGGCGTCGAACATGAGCGAGCCGCGCAGGCGGAGCGGTTCGGGCGGCGGGGCCGGCTGCGCCGTGGTCGTTCGCACCCGCAGCGAGGTCGTGTAGTCGGGCGGCAACAGGATGACGTCGGGTCGGCGAATGTCCCAGTCGATGCGCGGGAGGGCGGGATTGACCGTTGCGGACTCGGTCGCGTTGGCGGGGCGATACTTCAACCACAAGGAGCCTCCCCCAGCGGCGGCGCCGATCAGGAGGAGGACGATCAGCAGGCGAAAAATCACCCGGAGGATTGTGGAGGAACGCGACATAAACTTCCGAGGGTTGACGACCGCGACGCTTCCCGGCGACGGAACCCACACTCCGCTACGCAGAAGATTGAACCGTGGTTCGGCCGGGCAGTTCCGTCGCCCCATCGATCTGCTTGCAGGCGAGGAGGTTCCCGCCTTATCCTAGGCAAGCACCATGCCAACGTCCTTTTTCGTCGTTTCCCGCTCAAGTTGTGATGCGCAAACCATATCTCCTAAATACGTTGCGACGGACAACTCGAAGTGAGCGCGAGACGACGGAAGCGTCGCGCGTGGTCGCGTCCCGACCAGGATGGCAGGCATCCGACCAGCCCCAGATCCCCTGATTCCGTGTTTCAGGATGGGGACGGCGGACTCCTGTTGACTCGAAGGCGTTCCTTCCGCTCTACTGAGCGACGTTGGCGAATGTGGGGAAGACCGCGCGAGGAGAACGCATGGAGGCGAGCCGCGACAAGACGCCGCGCGTCGTGCTGGTTCACGACTGGCTGACCGGCATGCGCGGCGGCGAGAAGTGTCTGGAAGTGCTGTGCCGTCGCTGGCCGCACGCCGATTTGTTCGCGCTGTTGCACCGTCGCGGTTCCGTCAGCGCGCCGATCGAGCGCCTGTGTCCACGCACCAGCTTCCTCAACCTGCTGCCGGAAAACCACCGCTATTATCGCTATCTGTTGCCGCTGATGCCCGCGGCCGTCACCAGCTGGCGCCTGCCGCCGTGCGATCTGGTTGTCAGTTTCAGCCATTGCGTCGCCAAGGCGGTGCGCCCGCGCCGCGGTCCCGTCCCTCACGTCTGCTACTGTTTCACGCCCATGCGCTACATCTGGCACATGCAGGGGGCGTATTTCGGAGAGGACCGCGTGCGCGGTCTCAAGGCGCGCGTGCTGGCGCGCGTGCTGGGTTGGCTGCGCGAATGGGACCGCCGCACGGCCGAAAACGTCACGCATTTCTTGGCCATCAGCGAAACCGTGCAGCAGCGCATCGCCGAGTGCTACGGACGCCCAAGCACCGTCCTTTATCCGCCGGTCGATACCGATTTCTATCATCCCGCGGCGAGGGCGCGCGAGGAGTTCTATCTGGCGGTGTCGGCGTTCGCGCCGTACAAGCGGCTCGACCTGGCCATCGGCGCGTGCAACGCCCTGCGCCGGCCGCTGCTCATTATCGGCTGCGGTCAGGACGAGGCCCGGCTGCGGGCCCTGGCGGGGCCGACGATTCACTTCCTCGGTTGGCAGCCGGATACCGTGATCCGCGATCATCTGCGCCGCTGCCGTGCACTGCTCTTCCCCGGCGCGGAGGACTTCGGCATCGTGCCGGTGGAAGCGCAAGCCTGCGGCGCGCCGGTCCTCGCCTTCGGGCGCGGCGGCGCCACCGAAACGGTTGTGCCGCCGGATCGGCGACGCGAACCAACCGGCCTGTGGTTCGAGGAGCAGACTGTCGAATCCCTGGCGGAGACGTTGGCCGAGTTCGAGACATGTCGAGGCATGTTTTCGCCCACCGCGGCTCGCCGTCAGGCGCTGCGCTTCAACGCCGCGCGCTTCGCCGACGAATTGTTCGCCTACCTCGACACGGTTCTGCATCCGGCCGCCGGTCCCGCTCGGCGCGCTGCCTGACCGCCTCTTCCGGCAAATCTCTGCCTGTGCAGTGGCAGCCGATTTCCCAGCCTCAACCCATTTCCTTCCATATTCCCCCTTTCTTCCTTTATCCCGAAGCCTTGCAGATCGTTCTTTTCTCCTATCTTGTCCATCTTGACTCGATGGCACATTTTTTGCTTTTCCTCAAATCACGCAAAAGAGGAGCATCCGGAAAAGTTTTTGCTTGCCTTTTTTGCGTAGTTGAGTACTCTCTTGACTGGGCAACCCAAGCTGCCCAGTTTGCCTATCCTTTTAATGGCTCCAGACGAAGGGGAGACTATGAAACGGCTAATCGTCGGAGTGGCTGCGCTTGCGCTGATGCTCCAGGCGGCGGGAGCGGCGCAGGCGTGCATGCGGAACGGAGGGGGTTGCGGCGGGTGCGGCGGATACGGCGGCGGGTATGGCGGCGGGTACGGCGGCTGCGGCGTCCAGTACCAGGTCTCCTACCAGCAAGTCACGCAAACCGTGTATGAAAGCGTGCCGGTGACGACCAACGTGCAGCAGACCGTCACGGTCATGGTGCCGACGCAGCGTCAGGTCACGCAGCAGTACACGGTCATGGTGCCGGTGACGAAGACAATCCAGCAGCAGCGCACCGTCTTGCAATGCTCCATGGTGCAGAAACAGGTGCAGCAGACCGTCTGCGTGCCCGTGACGACCAACGTGCAAAAAACCGTCACGGTCATGGTGCCGACGCAGCGCCAGGTCACGCAGCAGTACACGGTCTGCGTGCCGGTGACGAAGACGGTGCAGCAGCAGCGCACCGTCTATCAGTGCGAGTACGTGGCGCAGCAGCAGCAGCGAACCATCTGCGTGCCGGTGACGCAAAACGTCCAGCAGACCGTCACGGAATGCGTGCCCGTGACGCAGAACGTCCAGGAACAGGTGACGGTGATGGTGCCGCACGTCCAGCAGGTGCAGCGGCAGACCACGATGTACGTCATGAAGCCGGTCACCTCCGTGGTGCCGACGCAGATCACCGTCTGTAGCCCGACGCTGGTGCAAGTGCCGCCATCGTGCTGCAATCCTTGCGGCAGCACCGTCTGCCAGATGGTGCCGACCACGCAAATCGTCAACCGCACCGTGACGAGCTGTGTTCCCGAGGCCGTCACCCACAACTACACGGAGAACGTCACCACCTACCAGCCGACGACCCAGACGGTCATGCGGCAGGTCACGACCCTACAGCAAGTGCAGAAACAGATCACCGTGCCCGTGACGACCCTGCAACAGCAGGTGCAGACCTACACCGTCAATGTGCCTGTCCTGCGTCCGGTCACACAGACCTACAACGTGCAGGTTTGCGAGATGGTGCCGCAGGTGCAGACGCGCACCGTCAACGTCGTCGAATGCGTCCCGACTCAAAAGACCGTCACCGTGCCGGTGACGACCATGCAACAGCAAGTGCAGACCGTCACGGTCAACGTGCCGGTGACGACGCCGGTCACGCAGACCTACAACGTGCAGGTGTGCGAGATGGTGCCGCAGGTGCAGACGCGCACCGTCAACGTCGTCGAGTGTGTCCCGACTCAGAAGACCATCACCGTGCCGGTCACCTCCTACCAGCAGGTTGCCCGTCAGGTCACGGTTTGCGTGCCGGTGGTGACCTGTGTGCCGGCTCCGGTCGTCGCCTGCGCTCCGGGATGCGGGTATTGAGAAATCGTCCGAGCCGCGACCGTTCGGGAGCGGGAATGATCCGAGCCGCGACCGTTAGGGAGCGGGGAGTGTTCCAACCGCTCCCTGACGGTCGCGGCTCGGCTTTGTTCACGTTCAGATCCAGCGCTGGAGGATCTCTTGCAGCACCGCCGTCCAGCTCTCCAGCGGATCATCGCCTTCGGAAACCATCAGCTCGCTGTCCGCATCGCCCAAGGCCGGACGCGGGCCGTCGATTTGTAAACGGTTGATCGTCGTATCGCCGACGTGCAGATGACGCGCTTGGGTGTCGATCAGCAGGGCGTGACAGAGGCTGCGCCGCGCCCAGCCGGTGCAAAGTCCTTCCACTCGGTCGGCCGACTCGCACGGAAGCTGCACCGAGCCGTTGGCGACCTCATCCCGAAACAGCGACGCCAGCAGATCGCGCTCCGGCTTCAGAGGATCGTTCTGCCCCTCGACGACGAACACGAAACGGAAGGCGAGCGCGTCGGCGCTGAGCCATTCCGATAATTTGCGGACGATCGTGGTCAGCAGGGCCAGGAGCAGAACGCCGCGCTGGAACTCCAGGCCGCGGTCCTTGAAGCGCGTCTGATCCAGATCGGGATAGAGGACCAAGGCGAACGTCCGCCGCCGGCGGAGGAACTGGTTCTCGTCGCGCGCGTAGTAAAGCAACTCGTCGCGGAGGAACTTGATGTCGAACAGGTCGGGGCGTTCGTCCTGCTCCATGTAGGCGAGCTGGGAGTGCAGCAGGCTCTCGACGCTGCCGCGCGTGGCGAGCGACGTGAAACCGCCCACAGGATAGGTGTCCTCGTCGAGGATGTGCGTCGGCACCTCTCTGCATCGCTGGCGCGGGCGCGGGCGGTGTTGCGGCAGGGCCGACTCCAGCAGATGGGCCGCCCGCAAGACCTGACGTTCGGCCAGCTGTTCGCCCTCCGGTTTGAGGGCGGTGCCGCGCTCGAGTTGCGAGATGTCCTCGGGACCGAGCACCTCGGCGGTGCGGCGGGCCGCCGCGATCAGCATTTCATACTGCGGCGTCAGGGCGGACTGCACGCCGTCGCGTGCCAGCGATTCAAAGCCCTGCGTATGAACGTCGTCGGGCGGGACTTCCAGTAGCGACTTGATGACGCCGGGGCTGAGGCGGACGCCCTGGAACCCCGAGCGGCGGGCGAACTGGCGAACGAGGAAGGCGAGACCGCGCGCCTGATCGCGGCCTTTGTAGCGTCGCAAGGCGTCGCCGGCGCGTCCAAAGGTCCAGTCGGCGTAGAGCTTGCCCAGAACGTGGTCCTCATAGGTCCGCAGCAGCGTGATGGGCAGCGCGGGCACCGCCAGCGTGTCGCGGTCCGGGGGTGCGTCGTGGTCCTGTCCGAAGGCGGCGTGTCCGACGTCGGCGACGAAGCCCAGCGGCGGCAGATCCTGACCGCTGGAGGCGATCTCCAGCGCCCATTCCAGCGTGGCGCGGACACTGCCGGGCCGGGGCGGGGCCACGCGCTGCCACCACAGTCCTTGCAGCAGGAAGCGACGGGCCTCGTCGGAGTCGCGCAATTCGTACATGGTCGTTGTTTCCGCGCCGCGCAGGATCTCACCAGTGCCCAAACTCTCAGCTTACTCTCACTTCCCGGAAATCGCCACCCAAGCATAAAACCACCCAACTACCCAACCACCTAACCAATCATTCGTCGATTGGCCCCTACATTCGGCGCAACCCGGATCTTCCGCATTCCGGTTAATTTCGTTGCCTCTTTCGTCCGAAGAATAGGATGATCTCCCCTGGAGTGTCGGCACCGAGCGCCTCCGGGTGTTGGCGAAGATCGTTCCGAGCAGACGAGGGCGGCATGAGCGTGAAGCATATCGGCCTAAGTGTTCTGGTCGGGCTGCTGTGCGGCCAGGGGATGGTTCGCGCCCAGGCGCCGCCCTCGGTACCCGGCGCCGCGGACGTGCTGCCGCTGTACACTCCCAACGGCTCGGATACCGGATCGTCTTCCACCCCTTCGGGGTCGCTGCCGGAGGCGCCGCTGGCCTCGTCGCCGGCGGCCGCGCCGGCCGGAACCACGGCCGGAGGCGTCGCCGTCGATGAAGGCAGCCCGCCGATACCGCCGCCCGTGCTGCCGCCCCTTGGACTGCCCGCTTCCCCCTGGCTGGTGTATCCTCACTCGCCCTGCTGCTGCGGGCCCGTCGGCGGATGTTGTAGCGGCCCGCTCGGCTTCGAAATCTTTGTCCGCAGCGGTTTCGCCTTTCCCGTCGGCGGCAACCTGCTCGACCGCTTCCTCAAGACCGGCTGGGACATCGAGGGCGGCGGCCGCTTGCTTTTCTTCAATCCGCAGCTGGTGAACAAGGCCTGGACCATCAGCCTGAGCGTCAGCAACATCTTCGCCCGCACCGGCGACGACAATCAATCGTTTACCTTGTTCCGCGTGCCGGTGAAGTCGGCGATCCAGCCCCCCGGTAGCACCACTCCCCTGCCGGTAACCATCACCATTCCTCAGTTGACGGCGAGTGTCAGCTCGCTCAACATGACGTTCGTCAACGCCGGATTCGGCCGGGAATGGTGGCTGCTCGGTTCGGCCGATCCCGGCCAGCAGAAAGGCCTCAACTGGCGTGTGGGCGTCGATGCCGGTGGACGCTGGGGTTCCGCGATGGTGCAGTTCAACGAGATCACCCATCACGACGACGTGGTCGGCGGTATCTATTGCGCCCTCCACACCGACCTCGAATATCCCTGGCGCTGTGGCATCCTCTTCGGCGGCATCCGCTACGAGTACAACTACATTTGGACGGCGATCATCCAGGACCAGAACAACGGCGATTACCAGAGCATGAACTTGCTGTTCCAACTTGGCGCGCGGTTCTAAAACGATCGCCATTCACCAGCCCGAAGCGCCAGCGAGGGCAGCCCTCGCTGGCGCTTCGGGCTGGTTGGAAAATCAGTTCAGAACGTAATCACGCCGCCCGTCGTTTCGATTCCCCATCGAGGTTCAGCGTCGCCCGCACGGTGTACGCCGACTTGCCCTGGCTCTCGAAGTAGGTGCGCGTCAGCACCTCGCCGAGCAGGCCCATCGAAATGAACTGCACGCCGACCAACTCCAGCATCACACTCAGCAGCAGCAGCGGATTGCCGGTCATGAACACCGGCGGATGGAAGAGGTACTTCATCGCCATTGTGGCCAAAAGACTGATCCCGCCCAGGCCCATCGACACGAGTCCGGCCGTGCCCAGTACGTGCATGGGCCGCGTCAGATAACTGTGCAGGAACTTGACGGTAATCAGATCGAGCAGAACGCGGACGGTGCGCGTCAGACCGTACTTCGTTCGGCCGGCGACGCGCGGATGATGGCGGACGGGCACCTGCACGACGCTGGCGCCGTGCATCTGCGCCAGCACCGGCACGAAGCGATGCAGCTCGCCGTACAAGGGCAGCGCCTCGGCGAGATCGCGCCGCATGGCCCGCAGTGTGCAGCCCATATCGCGGACGTGAACGCCGGTGACGCGGCGGATCAGCCAGTTGCCCAGGAAGCTCGGCAGCTTGCGGACCAAAAAATGGTCCTGGCGATTGGCGCGCAGACCGAAGACGGCGTCGTGTCCCTCGTCGAGCTTGTCCAGCAGCATGGGAATGTCGGCCGGATCGTTTTGCAGATCGCCGTCCATGGTGACGAGCACGTCGCCGGATGCCCCGTCGATGCCGGCCCGCAGCGCCGGCGTCTGGCCGAAGTTGCGGCGCAGAGCGATCACCTTGAGGCGCGGATCGGCGGCCGCCAACTCTTGCAGTACGGCGAAGGAGCCGTCCTTGCTGCCGTCATCGACGAGCAGGATCTCGTAATCGCGCAGCCGAGCAGGACGCCCCTCCGCGGTCGAGCAGAGCGGGTCGAGCGCCTGACGCAGCCGTTGGTGCAGCGGCCGCAGGTTCGCGCATTCGTCCTTGATCGGAATCACCACCGATAGGGTCTGCATGAGGAGGCGCCTCCTTGCCGGGAACCAACGAACGAGGCAGCCGTCAAGCGGCCGTCGCCTCGCTCTCGACCTCCGACTCCATAGCTTGCAAATCCGACTCGCGATCGCCAAGGGCGGATTCGGCCTGGAAACGCGGCGCGCTGCTGAACAGATAAACCACGCCGCCGGCCAGGCTCGCGGCGGTGTAGACGGCAAAGATGAGCAGCGACAGGGTGACGGCCTGCGCCGAGCCGATGCCCAAGGGCGCCAGCAGCAGCACCGTCCCGCCCTCGCGCAGGCCCATGCCGTTGAGGCTGATGGGCAGGAGCGTCAGGATCGACACCAGCGGGATGAGGACGCCGTAATAGAGCGGCGGCACCTGCAAGCCCAGTCCTTCCCCGACCAGCCAGGCGATGACGATGTTGGCCACCTGCACCACCAGCGAAAGGAACGTCACCGCGATCATGCCGCGGCGGTCGCGCAGGTACAGCGCGGCCCCGTCCAACAGGTGGGTCAGGCGCGGGTGGGCCGGCAGCACTTTTTGCAACCACGGCAGCGCCGGCAGCGCCGCCAGGCCGAGCAAGCAGGCCGTGCCCATGCCGGCGACGGTCCACGCGATCCAGCGCGGCAACGGGGTAGGACAGCACAGCGCCGCCGCGCAGGCCACGAGGATCAGCACCGCGAAGCCGTTGACGCGGTCGGCCAGCACGCTCAGAAACGCGGCCGTGCGCCGGCCGGTCGGCGGCGCCGGTCCTTGCTGCCGGCCCAGATACCAGGCGCGCATCACGTCGCCGCCCACCGAGGTCGGCAGCACGAGGTTGAAGAACATGCCCACGAAGTAATGCGACAGATAATCGCGCCAGCGTCCGCCCAGGCCGACCATGCCGGCCAACATCTGCCAGCGCAGCGTGCTGACCCCTTGCGTCAGCAGATACAGCCCCAGGGCCGCCAACCAGTACGTCACGTTCAGCTGCGCGAAAGCCGACACCACCTGTCGCCAGTCGATGCGCCAGACCAGGAGGCCAACCAGGACCAGGCTGCCCAGCAGCCGCCAATACTTCTTCACAAAACCTCCACTTTCCAGATCAACGGCTGTGACCCGGTTTGCAGGAAATACGCATGCTGCGCATCCTCCAGGTCCAGCCGCAATTCGTAGCGGCCAGGCTCGACCATGCCGGGCAGCGCCACAGTCAAGTCGATGAACGAGCCGGGGGGCACGACGGCGTGAAACAGCCCTGCCTTGCCGTCGGCGACGGGTTGGTCTCTATCGTTAAATAGCACGAAATTCAGGTGGATGCCGGAATTGCCCGACGGATGCAACCGCCACGGCTTGACCGACGTGTTGTGACAGCGGACCCGAACCACTGCCTCCTTATGCACTTGCAGCCGCAGCGGCTCCGCCGTTTGGTCGGCCCATTCCAGTCGGCAGCGGCACTCGCCCGGACAATATTCTTCTTCAACCCAGCGGCGGAAAACGCCCCGCGAGTGCGTCAACCCCTGCCCCGTCAGCCATTCGTCGTACAGATCGAAAAAACGGTCGATGTTCGTGGTGCGACCCAGCGGCAGATGCCCGTAACGAAAGCTGAGTTGCTTGCGCGCCTCTTCCAGCGGCGTATCCGTCCGCAGCAGAACGGCGATGGCCGAGGCCATGCCGGTGCGGTCGGCCCCCTTGTGGCAGTGAAAGAGGATCGGATAATCGCTGTGGTCGATGACGTCGATGAGTTGGCGCAGCGTGATGACCGACGGCAGCCGGCCGGCCGAAAAACTGAGGTCTTCCAGGGACACGTCGTTGCGCAGGGTGACGCGGCCCTCGTCGAGATACCAGTTTTCCGGCTCGCAGCAGCCGCGCAGGTTGATGACGGTGCGGATGTGTTTGTCGCGCAGGAAGTGTTCCATCGTCGAGGCCGACATCTGGGCCGAGCGATAAACTTCGCCGGGGATGACGGTGTGGAAGTTGGTGCCGAGCAGGACGTAGCCGAGGTGAAGGACGAGCGTCAGCAGCAACCCCAGCAGGCAGCCGCGCAGGACGACGCGTCCCAGCGAAGGCCGGAACCTGGCCGGAGCGCGGGCGTCCCGCCCGCCGTCGGAGGGAGAATCAGCGGGCGGGACGCCCGCGCTCCGGGGACGTGGAGCGACTGGGGAAACGGCCATGAATCGAATTGCCTCCCTGTCCGTCCCGGTTCCGGTCCGGGCGAAGGGCGGCATCATGCCAAATGTCCCGCGGCGCGGCTAGAGCGCTTGCCGAGCGCTCGCCACCGCAACCGGCGCGGCGCGGCGCTCGGCCAACCACTGCGCGATCATGCCCAAGGCCAACGCTGCCGCCGCCCACTGATAGAACGTCAGGCCCAGCCACCACGCCGGCTCCGGGCGGATGTATTCGGTCAGGAAGCGATAGACGCCGTAGGCGATGAGGTACAACTTGAGCCGCTGACCGGCGAGCAAACCGCGGCGCATCAGTTGCCACAGCACCAGCGCCATCGTGAGATGAAACAGACTTTCGTAGATCTGCGTCGGATGACACTTCAGCATACGTTCCCCGTCCGGCGTCTTCACGCGGAACCACACGCCCCACGGCAGCGCGGTTTCCACGCCGTAGCAGCAGCCGTTGAAGAAACAACCCCAACGGCCGACCGCCATCGCCAGGGCCAACGGCAGTGCGAAGGTGTCTCCCGTCTTGACGCGGATGTCGAGCGCGAACTTGGTCAACTCCACGGCGAGATAAGCGCCGATGAGTCCGGCGACAATGGTTTTACCGTCCTGCATCCACGTTGCGAGATCGAACCAGTCGGCCGGGCGCGTGCCGACGAACGGCAATTTGGCCGCGACGGCCCCGCCGACGAACGCCGACAGCGCCAGCGCAACTCGCTTCCATCCCGGCAGCATCCGCAAGGCCGGCGGTTTGGGAATGCACCAGCGCACCAGCACGAAGACCGCCAGCGCCAGCAGCATGAACGAGGAGTAGATGTGACGTGGAGACATGTCAGCGATCCACCAGCGCCAGGGCGTGCGTCCTCGGCGGGGCCGGTTCCGCCAGGGGCGGCAGCGACACGTGGCCGTCGCGGTACAGAGTGTTGTAAGCGCAGAACGGAACGACGTGGCCGCTCGGCAGCAGGTGGGCGAGACAACATTTCATGACGCGGCGCGTGTCGAAGTTGTGGGCATCGAGGAACGCCGTCAGCGTGACGCGGAACACGTCGCTCCCCGTCAGTTTCTCAGCCAACGCCTTGACGACGAACTCGTCGAGGACGACCGGCGAGACGCCGGTCCCACCGGGTCCGCAGCCGTTCGGCCCGCAACCGCAGCCGCCGGCGCGATCGAGATAATGGGCGACCAGCTGCCGCGCCCGCGCCGGCGTGTAAACGATGCTGTTGGCGATCAAATCCATGTGTTGACGAATGTCGATCAGCCGATTGATCGGCACCGGCCGCGCGCCGCCGCGATAGAGGTAGGCCATCATGTGGCAATTCGGATGGGCGCATGGCAGCGGATAGAAATCGCTCTCCGCCACCAGTCCGTCCGTCTGCGCCACGAGCGTCTTGACCACGTCCGGCATCGTCGCCCGTTTTTCCAAATCCAGCGGATCGAGGTGCCGGCCGCAGTACGTCGCCAGTTGGAAGCTGACGCCGCGGACGATCGGCCGTTCCAGCCCGAAGCGCAACACGGCGCCGACCTCGTGCAGATTGGTGTTGTGGTCCACCGTGCAAACGAGCGTGCAGCGCAGCTCGTGTTGCTGCAACACCTCCAGCGCCGCCCGCTTGACGGCCAGCAGTTGCTTGCCGCGCAGAGTCGAGTAGGTGCGCTCCTCCAGGCCGTCGAATTGCAGGTAAATCTCCAGCCGATCGCGCATGGCGGCGAGTTGTTCGACCAGGGCGGGATCGTGGGCCAAGCGGATACCGTTGGTGTTAATCATTACCGCCTGAATGGGCTGCTCGTAGGCATAGCGCACCATGCGGAGCAGTTCGGGGTGCAGCGTCGGCTCGCCGCCGGAGAGTTGCAGCACGTCGGCCACGCCTTCGAACTGGACGTAGCGATCGACCATGCGGCGATAGGTAGCGAAGTCGATGTGCTGTCCGCCCGGACCCGACTCGGCGAAGCACATCGGACATTTCAGATTGCAATTGGAAGTTATCTCGACCAGCGCGATGCAGGTGTGCTGTTCGTGCTCCGGACATAGACCGCAGTCGTAGGGACATCCCTTGTCGGAGCGTGCGCCGAAGGCGCGCGGCAAACGCGCCGGCTGGCTGAATTCGTGGCGATCGTAATAGGCGACGTCGGAACAGACGAAATCGTCGATCGGGCCGTGTTCGGGACAGCGCTTGCGGAAATAGACCCGGCCGTCGCGGACAATGATCTTGGCGTCCAGCAATCGACGGCACTTCGGACACAGGCTTCGCGTGGTGCCGAGAAAGGTGTAGTCGCGCAGGTGCATGGGGTTTCTCGGATCAGCGCATACTGGCGCAGGCGCAGACGACGAAGATCACGATGGCTGTCAGCAAGGAGGACACGAAGGCGACGAGCAGGCCGATGCGCGCGATGCGCCGCCGCATCCGGTCGAGGATGGCGTTGGGCGCGGTGATTTCGTAGGGCCGCGATTCCGTCGGAGTCGGCATGTGCTTCTCTCTTCCTGATTTCGGCAGCGTTCGTCGCGGCGCGGTCCCGTCGCGCCGACCGGCCCAGCATATGCCAGGAACGTCCGGCGATGCAAGCGGAATCGACATTGGCCGCGAGGGTGGTGCAACATTCTGCCCTTGCTCCGCGCAGTGGGGTGCGCCATACTCCGCCGGGAAACAAGGGATCATCGTCCGAGGATAGGAGGCGCGAGATGGGCAAACGCGGAAAGCTGGTGCTGGCGCTGGCATTGGTGGCGTGCGGTTGCAGCGAGGACGCCGACCGGCTGGGGCGCGTTTGTCAAAAAGTCTCCGCCAAGTTTGACGGCGTGACCGAGCGGATGCGCGGCAAACTGCAAAACGGCGCCGGCGCGGTGCGCGGTTCGGTGATCGAGGCAAGCCTCGACAGCCGCGTCGCCCTGCGGCTGCGCTGGGACAAGGATATGGCCGGCGCCGAGGTGGAGGTCGTTCCCGTCGGACCCGGCGTCGTCGAGTTGCACGGTACGGTTTCCGACCTCCGCCAGCGTCGCCGCGCCGTCGAGTTGGCCGGCACCACGGTCGGCGTCGAGAAGGTGAACGACAAACTCACCGCCGAGACCGACATGGATTCGCCTTGACAATCCGTCTTGTTTTTCGAGCGCCGTCCGCGTACCCTCCCGCCCCCGGTTCGATCCGCTTTCGCCCGTTCCGAAATAGGGAGGTCTGTCGATGGCGAAATTCACTCCGGCGCTGGTGCTGGTGATTTGCCTGGCGAGTTTGAACGCGGCGCAGGCGCAGAGCATGGCGAAACCGCTCGGCAAATGGGAACGCAAGCTCGGCAAGAGCCACGTCGCCTTGCTCGTTGAGGAGAACCGGCTGCACGCGATGTTCGTCGGCGACAACCGCTGCGTCCTGCACGCCGACTATTCGATGACCAAGGACGGCGTCATTTACGGCGTCGTCACCAGCATCGAATGCGACGACGACGAGGAGGCCGTCAAGACGATCTGCGATATGCCGTTCAGCTGCCGCTACCGCATTGACGAGGGGGCGCTCATCATCCGCGATTTGCGCTGCCACGAGATCGATAGCAAGGACAACGTGTGGAACGGCCGTTTCCAGGCCATCGCTCCCACGACGGCCCAAACCGCGGCCGCTTCCCCCACACCGACGACGGCCGGCCGGCTCGTGCCGTGCCCTTCTCCTTGCCCCAGCCCCGTCAAGCCCACGACCGGCACAGCCAATAATGAGCAAATGTTCCAGTTTTGGACGGGATACTCGCGCTAAGAAGCAGGTTCAAACCTTTCTGAGCGGGGGGCGTCAGCCCACCGAGTCTTCCACTCACTCGGGGGGCTTACGCCCCCCGCTCAGGATTTCCCCTCGCGCTAAGCATCGCGCGGATGTGATCGAGCACGCGCGCAATCCTGCTCTGTAAATCCACGTCGCCCGCAAGGACGGTTCGTCCGGGATGCCCCTCCCAGGCGGCCAATACCGCGCGCTCGATGCGTAGCGCGTCGGCTACGTCCTCATAACGGATGAGGTTGCCCGCCGGGCCGTACAGGTGCGGATGCGATTCGGCCAGCGATTGCAGATGCAAGACGCTCCGGTAGCGTGCGAAGCACGCATCGAGCGAGCATCTGAAGTGACGCAGGAACGCCTCGCGGCCGCCAGGCCAGTAGGCCGCGCCGTCGAGCACGCCGCGGTCGCAGACGATCAGCCGTACCCGGCAGTTGCGCGCCAGTTGCTCGAACGATTCCTCGACGGTCTGTTGGATCGACAGAATGGTTCCCTGGAAGGACTGCATCCATTCGTCCGCGGCGCAGCCGATGCGCTCATGTCCGGGCGGCGGAAAGCCGCTACCGAGAACCAAGGTCGCCGCCTCCGGCGCGGTGATGATGGACTCGCCGAACTGTTCGCGGATGGCGCGCAGACAACTGGTCTTGCCGGCGCACGGTCCCCCAGTGAGGACGACTTTGACTACCATCGCGATCCCCTCTGCTTCCCGATCAATGTATTCAGCCCAGAGGCAGCACGCGGCGACCGATCGTGTAGTCCATCCCAATCGGTTCGTCTGGGTCGTGCCGGCAAGCCTCTTTCTCAAAATAGGCTGTCGCCAGGGTCAGCCAGCCGATGAAGAATCCCGCCCCGCCGCAAATCGTGCTCCCGCCATCGCCGCCGCGAGTGGTCCCCGGCTCGGCCACCAGTTCGCACTTGTACGGGTCCGAGGCGATGAACAGACCGAAGGCATTGGGCCGGCGATGCAGATCCCAGTCCGAGGCGAATCCCTCGCACGGATATTTCAGCTTGCCGCCGGATAAAGCCCAGCGACGACGCCATTCCGCCTCGGCCGGGCTGATGTCGATGGGATAGCGATCGCAGGGAGCGTGATCGCCCCAGCGAAACAGGGTGGCCGCGCCGGCGCCGCAAGCGTATTCCCACTCATCCGAGGTTGGCAAGCGGAACCCGGTTTTCACCAACCAGTCCACCAGTTCGGCGTGAGTGCGTTCCTCCGCCCGCTCGGCATGGACACCGCCGTCTTCAAGCCTCCGAACGCGCACTCCTCCCCCTTCTCCTGAGAACACGGTCACCCAGCGTCCCGATAACGATTTGCCCAGCAAAGGATCGCGTACGATTTTCGTCACCTGCGGATCCTCCGCCGGCATCGCCTCCCAACCGATTTCGTCGGCGGTGGTCTCCATCAGGAACGGTTTCAGATGCGCCACTTTCGGTCTTCGTGTGGCCCTGGCGATGTGTTTCTGAATCGTGCCACGGATGCCGTATTCTTCCTTCGTGCCTCGCCAGCTTTCTTGCTCGTCCGGCGTCGGCTCCCACGGACGATTCGCGTCGTAGCCGAGCGTGACTTCTCCTCCGGGGATCAAGACGAACGTGGCATCGTGAAATGAATACATCGCCATGCGATGCGCTCGATCACCGAGCTTGTGCGCCTCGATCGCTTGGAAGGCGAAACCATCCGGCAATTCCCGCACAAGTCGCTTGGCATGGGCCTGACGCTCCCGCGCCGGCATGTGGTCCCACTCCGCCAAAGTTAATTCATCTGCCATCGGGTTTCTCGCTCAAAATGTTACCCGATACTTCGCCACGGCATCGAGATCGAGTTCGAGTCCGAGACCGGGTTGCTGCGGCGGCACGAGTCGCCCCTGTTCGATGCGCGGCGGCGCGGTGAATATCGGATACAGCCACGGCAAGTTCTATCGTTCGCCGTCTGACCTCTTCTCTGTCCCGTGTCGTTGCTTCGGCTCTATCGGCGGTAGCCCTTCAGGAACTCCAGCACCACGGTCATAAACATCACCAGCACGCCGAACAGTACCATGCCGACGCCCATCACGACACCGCCAACGGCACCAGGCCTATCGTTGCCCAGCGAGTAGAGCGACAGGCAGCCGCCGCACATCAAGAACATAAGCCCCGACAGGAAGAACACCAGCGCCAAGCCGAGATCAACTGCTTTCTCGCTCTCGGTCTTCCCTGGAATACGCAGCGTGTTCTTACAACCACTGCAGCGCAATGTGCCGCCAGCGAAGTTGGGGGCGCACTCGTGCCTCTTGTTGCAGTAGCGGCAACGAAACACAATCATGTCAAACCTCCGTTGGTTTGGCCAGCATTGTGCGTGAGCTAGTCCCGCCGCCGTTCCAGCGCCACCTCGACGAGAGGAAAATCAAATGACCACGCGGTACTTAGCAACCACGACGGGATCGACCTGCAATCCCAACCCTGGCCCGGCCGGCGGCAGAAGGCGGCCCTCGCGAAACTGCGGCTCCGGTGTAAACAAGCACGGCTCCCCCCTTGCACACGAACTGTAACGCCAGAGCCACGGCGGGTATTAACCGCTGGCTTCGGATTACTCGCTGGTCAGCTGGCGTACCACTTTCCACTCCCGCAAAGCGCCGGTCACGGCCACCGTCGGTGAGTTGACTGTGAGCGCAAGCCGCATCTACTTCTCTTCCATCGCCTCCTTGATGGGTTGAACGAAGAACGATTGCGGCGGGTTCTTGGCGGCCCCGAGCTTGGCGGCGTGCTCGTCGGCCTCCTTGCGCTTGGGATAATCGAACTTCGCCACGCACTGATTGGAGTTGTTGTACACGCCCCAAACGACCTTCATGCGGATCAAGCCATGGATCGAGCCACGGATCGCTTGTCGTACCGCAGTCAGTCTTCTTGAAGCCGCTTGACGCTCCGCTTGACTGAAAAGCGGCTCGAATTCAGGGTCCAGCATGATCTGCTCTACTGAGAGATCGAGCCGGTCTATACGGGCGAGATGCCGAAACCCCCACTGCAACTCCCCCGAATTGACGTAATACCTTGCCGTCCCGCAGCCGCCGAGGGAATTCAGCTTTTTTCCAAAGAATACGCCGTGGTGACCAAGCTCTTTGTATATCCGCATCGCCTCGCGCAACCGTCGCTCGAACTGCTGCTCTAGTGGCTCCATCGGTCCACCCGGCTTTGTTGCAAAAGTCCGGACAGTGGTACTCTGGCGAAGGCAGGCAACTACCCAGCTTTATCATCTTGTCTTTTCGAGGAGTTTTGCAACAAAGCCGGTCCACCCTCCTCTACGCCTCAGGGAGTAAATAGCGAAACCCGTCACGTTGGTTCAGGTAAGGCAACTGGATGACTCTGCTCTTCTTGGCTTCCCTCGTTAGCAGAGGAGTGATCTCGTGCTCGTGACCCCTTAGCCGACCGCCGGACTGTTCTTTTATGAGTCTCGTGCAGAGCGGCTCTTTCGAATTCTGAAAGTGTCTCGTGAGAACCTCCATTATTATCGCAAGTTTCTGCGCGTCGCTCATTAGAAGCCCCATAATACACCTCCTGGGTAGAAAAACATCGAAATGGGAGCGGCCCATACCGCGCCCGTCGAACACGAAGCTCAGTAGCCGGCTCAGGCGGCGCTGGACGTTACGCCGCGCCCTTTTGTTATTCTGCCATTCGTCCCTGGATCTCGTTCTTCCTTGCTTCGCCCAGCGGCGTCAGCCGGTAGCCCCAGCCGTTGGGTTTCTCGGTCTGCACAAGCCTCTGGTTCGCGAGGCGCATCAAATCAGGGTGGATGTGCGTCGGCCTCCACCCGAGGTGCGGTGCCATCCGCGTACGTATCTCCGCCGACTGCTGGTATGGCTCGCCCGGACCCGGCAAACAGATGAGGATGATGTCGTCCAGTTGCCGTGGACGCGGGGGAGGAGTCGGCCGTGGAGATGGCGACGGAGGCTCCGGGCGCGTTGGCGGCAGTCCTGCGACGGGATGCGGGGCGCTCATGGAATGGCCTGCCGTCCCATCTTCTTCACGATCCGGATGGGACGGGATAGTATCGCTCAGACCCGGAAGGCGACGAGCGACATCGAAAGCGCTTTCACCAGGTTTGGCCACTGACATGAGGAGTTCGTACAGAGCAACAAGGCGATCAATTACTTCCGATGGTGGCTCGAAAGGTTCCGCCACCAACGCCAGCCCTTTCCAGTTTTGCAGGGTGATTCGAATTGTCTGCGGCGCTGGTTTAACCATTTCCTTTTCCTTTACTGCTCTTGAGCCATGGTTGTCGATTCGGAACCTTCATCAAAATAACGGATTTTATATAAACTGTCAATACCGTTCATTCAGAAATCAGTATATCGCATACAATGTTACGAGTACGGGGCAACCGCCAAGAGCATGTCTTCAAAAAGAAGAAGAGCGCTGGGCGAACGCTGGCGGGGGTGAGGTGTCAATACTCTTCAGGCAACAGCAAACAAGTCGAACTGCGGTCAGTTTCGGTGATGATCCACTTCTTGTTGCCGTCGTTCACGCGGTAGGCGCTCAAAATGTGCTCGCCATCTCTCAGGGCGGTATCGTTGGGCCGGGCATCGCCCTTGCTGACATCTCCCCAGTCGCCAGCAACGTGACGGGCAAAGAAGGAGTGAGCGGAGCGGAGTCAGCCGTTCCGTCAAAAGGTCACGCGGCACTTAGCCACGAAATCGGGATCGACTTCCAAGCCCAAACCCGGACCCGGCGGCGGCACGAGACGCCCCTCCTTGATCTTCGGTGGGTTCGTGATAATTGGATACAGCCACGGCATGTATTCGACGCTCGTGACCGACGGCAGGCCGCACGCCAGATGCACGCCAACCTCCGGCAGCAGATGCGGCGACAGCGGCCGATGGTGCAGCTCCGCCAGCGCCGCGGTTTTCAGCCAAGCGGTCAACCCGCCCAGCCGCGTCACGTCCGGCTGCACCACGGCGAAGGCGTCGCGCTCCAGGTATGAACGAAACTCGTCGAGGCCGAACAGCATCTCGCCGCCGGCGATGGGGATTTCCAGCTTCGACGCCAGGCGAGCATGGCCCGCCACGTCTTCGCACAGGATCGGCTCCTCGAACCAGTCGGCGCCGATCTCCTCCTCGAAGAAATGTCCCATCGCCAACGCGGTGCCGTAATCGTAGCGCTCGTTGGCATCGACGCCTAGCCATACGTCGTCGCCCAGCGCTTCGCGCAGGCGCGTCAGCCGGTCGGCGTCGGCCTCCGGATCGGCGCCGACCTTCACCTTGATGCCCATCATGCCCTGATCGAGGTACGGCCGCGAGGCGTCTAGGATCTCCTCGGGACTCATCCACAGCCAGGCGGTGTCCGAGCCGTAGACGGGCGCCGATTCGCGCGCTCCGCCGAGCAGCTTGTACAGCGGCATTCCCGCCGCCTTGCCCTTCAGATCCCACAACGCCAGGTCGATGGCCGAGTACACTTGCTGCACCAGACCGCGCCGGCCGATCGTCTGCAAGCGCCAGTAAACCTTCGCCGCCAAGCGCTCGTGATCCAGAGGATCCTCGCCGACGACCAACGGGGCGAGGTCGTCTTCGGCGAGGGCCAGCATCGCTCGGCCGCTGCCTTGCAGCGCGTAGGCGAAGCCGAGTCCGGTCAGGCCCGCATCGGTGTGGACGTGAGCGAGCAGGACGATGAGGTGATTGAGCCGGCCGGCCGACACCTCCGCCGGCGAGGCGCGCGGCCGGGACATCGGAACGTGCAACAATTCGCTGACGATTCGGGTGATGCGCATGGCCAATCAAGTCTTGTCGTGGATCTTGTCGTGGATCTGGTCGTGGGCCGGCCGCACCGCGTCGGAGCCGCTCGGTTGCGGATGCTTGTCCTTCAGCCCGTTGGAGGAACCGAAATCGAACGCCGGGATCAGGCCGCGCAACCCCCGGCCGACGATGCTGTGCCGCTGACCGTAACCGAAGTAAATCAGCAGACCGACCACCAGCCAGACGACCAGACGAATCCACGTATCCAGCGGCAAGAAGAGCATCATGATGAGATTGACGAGGATGCCCAGCGGAGCCATCAGGAAGAGGGCTGGCGTGCGGAAGTGCCGAGGGATATCGGGCCGGCGGATGCGCAGCAGCATGACGGCGGCGCAGACGATGACGAAGGCCATCAGCGTGCCGATGTTGACCATCTCCTCCAGTTTGGTGATAGGCGTCAAGGCCGCCACTAGAGCGATGAGGCCGCCGGTCAGCATGGTCGAGCGGTGCGGCGTGCGGAAGCGCGGGTGGATGGTGGCGAAGATGCTGGGCGGCAGCAGGCGGTCGCGGGCCATGGCGAAGAAGATCCGCGACTGGCCCAGGAAGCTGACCATCAGCACACTGGTCATGCCGGCCAGGGCGCCGACGGAGATGAGCAGGGCGGCCCAGCGGAGAATGCCCGGACCCTGCCCGGCTTTCTGCCGGAACGCCGACGCCACGGCCGCCTCCGAGCTGATCTCCGGGTAGCGCACCATGCCGGTGATGACGGCGGCCACGCCGATGTACAGGAGCGTACAGATAACTAGGGAGGCGAGGATGGCGATGGGCACCGTGCGGTGCGGGTTCCTGGCCTCTTCCGCCTGCGTCGAGACGGCGTCGAAGCCGATGTAAGCGAAGAACACGATCGAGGCGCCGAAGATGATGCCTGCCAACCCGTAGGGCATGAACGGCGAGCGCACCGAGTCGTCGATCAACTCCAGCTTCTTGTTGAGTCCCAACAGGCCGAGGATGCCCCACTTATCGGTCGCCTTCGCGGGAGCCTTTTCCTTCGCCCGCGCCAGCACCTTCTCCACCAGCGCCTTGTCGTCGCCGTTTTGCGCGAGCGCGGGGCCATACTCCTGCTCCGCCTGTTGGAACAGCTCTTCCTTCTCGTCCGCGGTGATCTTGTTCTCCTTGAACTGCTGCTCGGCCACGGCCTTGCGGTGGGCCAGCTTGTAGGCGGCCATCGCCTGTGCGGTGACGCGCTTGGCCCGCTCCTTGGCCGCCTCACCCTCGAGGTGTTCCTCTCCCTCGACGACCTCCTTCACCTGCGCGGGGATCAACAGCTCCTCCGGCAGGATCCGTTCGCCGGGTGGTACCTCGTTCCAGTTCCGCGAACTGATGAAGCCAATGCCGGCGACGATGACGAATAGAACGACGCCGATCTTGACGGTGACCAGGATGGCGTTGGTCCGGGCGCTCTCGCGGATGCCGATGACGAGGACGGCCGTCACCGCCAGGGTGAGGAGCAGTGCCGGCAGGTTGAACCAGGCGCCCGGCGTCGAGAAGGGGTCGGCGGACAGGTGGGCCGGCACCTGCAGGCCGAAAAAGAGCAGGAATTCGTTGAGGTACTTCGACCACGACGACGCCACGCAGGCGCAGGCCATGGCGTACTCGAGGATCAGATCCCAGCCGATGATCCAGGCGAACAGTTCGCCCAGCGTGGCGTAGGCGTAGGTGTAGGCGCTGCCGGCCACCGGGACCATGGAGGCGAACTCGGCGTAGCACAGGGCGGCGAACAGGCAGCCGACGCCGGCCACCACGAACGACAAGACGACGGCCGGGCCCGCGTCCTGGGCGGCCACGCGGCCGGTCATGACGAAGATGCCGGAGCCGATGATGGCGCCAATGCCCATGGCCGTCAGCGCGATCGGGCCGAGAGCGCGGTGCAGGCCGGGACGTTCGGACGGCTTCTTGGACTTGTCCCCGTCCCCATGCTCGGGCGTGACATCCGACGTGATGCTCTCCAGCGATTTCGTAGCGAACAGTTGTTTCCAGAACATGGACAACCTCATCGTTTGACCGGTCCGCGGCGACGTAGCGCGGTCAAACCTCCTTCGTGTCGAGGATCAGAGTAACAGGCCCGTCGTTGACGAGTTCCACCTGCATCATCGCCCCGAAGCGGCCGGTCGCCACCGGCAGCCCAAGAGCACGGAGCGCATTGACGAACGCCTCGTACAGCGGCACGGCGATCTCCGGCGGCGCGGCGGCGATAAAGCTCGGCCGGCGGCCCTTGCGACAGTCGCCGTACAGCGTGAACTGACTGACCACCAGCACGCCGCCGCCGACCTCGGCCACGTCGAGGTTCATCTTGCCGGCCTCGTCGTTGAAGACGCGCAGGCCGGCCACCTTCTCGGCCAGCCATCGCGCTTCCTTTTTCGTGTCCGCCGGCGCGACCCCCAGCAGCACCAGCAGACCGCGCTGGATGGCGCCGACGGTTTCGCCGTCGATGACGACGGCCGCCCGGCTGACGCGCTGCAACACGGCCCGCATAGCGACTCTCGCACGCCGAGAAAAGGAATCAACGCCGTTGGTCGAATCGAACGATGATTATAGCGAGGGCGCCGCGCCGGGGCGCGGTCAATCTGTCTTGACGGCGACGGGCGAATGGCTCACCCTAGAAACAGATTCGCCCCGACGACGGGCGCATTCCGAAGGGGAGGGACCATGCCGGATTTCACCCCATATCAGCAGAAGATCATCAAACGCTATTACGACAACCAGGACACTCTCCAACTTCAGCGTCTGGCGGAGTTGGTTAGTGAGTTGTACCTGAGCAACGGGAAGAAGCGGCAGGGGGTGTGGACGCGCATCGCCGCGGCGATGCAGAAACTCGGCGTGCCGCAGACGCGCATCGATCACCTGCGTCAGCAGGATAAGCCGGAACTGGTAGCGGAGGTCGTCAAGGAACTGTCGTAAGTACGAAGGACGAAGTACGAAGAAACACTCATCGCTGTTTCTTCGTACTTCGTCCTTTGTACTTCGTACTTTTCAGGCCGCCGCTTCGCGGTCCATGTGCAGAATGATGCCGCGCGTCGAGGCGCGGATGAAGGCGATCATCTCGGCGACTTCGGGCACGCCGCCCAGGTCGCGTTCCATGTGGGCCAGCGCCGCCGGCACCACCATCTGACTGCGATAAAGCAAATGGAAGGCGCGGCGGACGGCGTCGATGTGCGCCGTCGGGATACCGGCGCGGCGCATGCCGACCACGTTGACGCCGACGACGCGGTCCAGGCGATGCTGAATGATGAACGGTGGAATGTCCTTGGTGGCCGCCGATATTCCGCCCAGCAGCGCCAGCCGGCCGACGCGGCAAAACTGGTGGATGGCGCTGTTGCCCGACAGATACACGTTGTCTTCCAGGACGCAGTGGCCGGCCACAAGGGCGCTGTTGGCGAGGATGCAGTGATTGCCGATGCGGCAATCGTGGGCGACGTGGCTGTGGGCCATCAGAAAATTGTGGTTGCCGAGGCGCGTCTCCCACGAGTGCGTCGTGCCGCGATGCACGGTAACGTGCTCGCGGATGATGTTGTGGTCGCCGATGACCAGGCGCGTCGGTTCGCCGGCGTACTTGAGGTGCTGCGGCTGTTCGCCGAGCACGGCCCCGCCGTAAACGGTGTTGTGACACCCCATTGTCAGTGGGCCGATCAGGTGTGCGCCCGGCCTCAGCACGCAGCCGGACCCGACGCGAACCTCGCCCTCGATGACCACGTACGGCCCGACTTGCACCTCGTCGCCGAGATCGGCTTCCGGGGCGATCACGGCCGTGGGATGAACGCGAGCGGACTGTGCGATCGGCATGGCGGCACCCGGCCCAAGAAAGCAGCGAAAACAACCCGACCAGGCAAGCGGAGGCGGCGGGGCTGGGGGACTGTGCCGAATTCTCTGTTCCCGCGATCTTCACATCAAGCCTGGGACGCCC
>DATBGU010000112.1:0-6841 GCA_036557825.1 Gemmataceae bacterium | reverse complement strand
GCAAGGTTTCGAGGTGCTGCCACAAGGCGTCGGTAACCAGGGGTTTCATCGCTCCTCCTCCCTTGACTGGGGATAAGATCGTCCAAAGGAGAAGGCCGCAGCCAGCGTGCCATTGGCTCATTTTTTCCGAACGCTCTTAGGCAATAGCGGAGGTCGCCCGCTTTGGCATTGTTCGGATCCTGCTGTCCTTGGCCTCCCGAGTTGTTGTCGGTGGCAAGATCGACCAAGTAAGCGGCCAACAGGGTGCGATCTTCTAATACTTCCAGTCGCGGACGAAAGGACGGGCGCTGTAAGTTGCCTTTCCGCTGGCGAGTGGGTTTAACATATTGTCTGGCCCATTTCCGAAGCGAGAAAAGACTCATGAAGTACATCGGTAGCTCCTTCCTCGAAGCCTGTTATGATACTTCTCCCAACGACGTGTGCCTCTCTTCGTCCGCCTAGTTACGGACGATCACTGTCCCGGAGGCGAGATGGTCACCAGGTACTCGATAGAAATATCAAGAAACCCAACGGTTACTCAGGATGACTCGCTGACGTTGTCCACTTGGATGCGCATGGGTTTCTCCGCTCGCCGTATGTCCAGAAGAATAGGTTTTGATTCGAGTATCCGCTGGCGCAGCAAGCGCCGAAATGCATTCGTGGAAGTGACCTTCGCACCATCCACAGCAACAATATAATCTCCGGTGCGAACACCAGCCTGAGCGAAGGACTTTGATGCTGCCAGTGCCTCGATGCGAACCCCTTTTCCCGCCGTTTTCACCTTGATACCAACTTGCGTCGGGTCAAAAAAGTGGACACGGTTGAGGAAGTCGAGAGGATTCCGCTTATGTTCTCGGATCACACTCTTTTTGGCGGAACACCGCGGGTTCTTCAATGCCCACTTTACATCGCCACCGCAGATTATCACACTGTTGACAATCCCCCACCCCACGCGCACGTTTCCTGTTGCGAAGATTACACTGTTTTCCACGGATGAAGTGACCGACACGTCCCCGTCACAAACCACAAGGGAATTAGTAATGATGGCACCTGTTTCTTTATCACCCGCCTTCACGTTCTCATTCGCGAATATGACAGAGTAAGACTGCGAGTATGTTGTTTCAACTGGCCCCCGACTGATTAGGAAAGAATCCCGGAGTAACCCTTTTGGAATATAGATACTCTCGGCGACAATCCGTTTATCCGAGATCCACTCATCCTTTGGCACGGCGTAATGATCGCCGTGTCTGAAGGTAAGTTTGGTGACATCGAGCCAAGGCAAAGTGTGCAGCCCCTCGGGCAACTTCCGCGTTAACGCGAACTGGCCTCCGCTCACTTCACTAGCCGCATCCGCAATGGCCTCGACATGCTCGACGTCGGCCTTCCAGCAGTCCTCATCCATGTACTCCCGCCAAGTCACCACCTGCTCGACGAACTGATCCGTCTGTCCTTTCTTCAGCAGTCCCACAGCGCGGCGGAGCCCTCGCTTCGCCATCCGCTTGTTGATCGCCTCAATCGCCTTCCGCGCCCGGCTGGCGACCTCAGCCGCATCGGATTTCGCTGCTCGTTCAAGCGCGGGCACGGCGTCGTCGCGCTCCATCAGCCGGCGCGTCGCCTCCTCCCGAACCTTGAAGTCATCGCTCCCCAACTGGTCGATCAACTTCTCAATTTCTTTGCGGCCTTGATCCGTCGGCGGCGGTGGTTTGTCCTCACCGCCCACGACAGCGGTAGCCGAGCAGAGTGCCGCCCCCAACAGCGTCACGGACAGCAACGCGAACTTGGCAGTCATGGCGAACCTCCCGATCCGTCCCCGGCGGATGTCTGACGGCATGCGTGCCGCAGCCTTGCCCAAGCTCTGCTTGAACACGGGAACGACTCGATCTAACCGCAATGAAGGGAAAACCTTTTAGGCAGAATGATGTTGAGAGAAAAGGAGCGCATGGCGCATGGCGCATGGCGCATGGCGCATGGCGCATGGCTTTGAAGTGTTCAGACGTGCTATCGGCAACGCAGCGATGAACATGGGTGCGATCCTAAGAACTCCGACTCAGGTGCAGCCGCAAACCCCGTTTTGTGAAGGAAAGTGAAAAATACAACGGCCGATAAAGGGTTGTCAACCCCAAAATGTTCCCTTCTCGGTTTTTTTCACGTTTGATCGAGCCGGCAACTCCGCGTCGCGGCCAACCGGAGCCTCGCGTTCACGATTCGCGCACCTTGTTTGACAGCAGCGTATTCGTGTCCCATCTTTCGGCTAGAAGAGTCACAAACTCCGTTGCAGCCTCATTCCCTCGATCCCCTCGTCGAGCGCGCTGCAAGCCGTTTCGCTTCGCCCCGTTGGATGCAGGCGTGGAGGCGCTTCGCGCCCGGTTCGCGCCGTTCTCCCTTTTTGCTAAAGGATGCCGCCGCCATGCTGTCAACCGATCTTGGAGCCTGCGAATGGTTTGTCTGGGACCTGCGCCGCAGCAACCTGATCGACCGCGGCCAACTCGATCAGGTGATCGGAGAGTTCCTCAACAAGAACCCCGGCGCCGAACCGCCGGCCCTGGCGCAATACCTCATCGGTCAGGGCATCCTCACGGATTTCCAGGCCGACCGCCTGTTGCAGGGCAAGACGCAGGGCTTCGTGCTGGGTCCGTTCACCCTCATGGACGCGCTCGGCTCCGGCAGCATGGGCACCGTGTACAAGGCGCAATCGAAGACCGACAACGGCTGGTACGCCGTCAAGGTGCTGCCGCGCCGTAGCATGTGGAACGTCCGCATCGCGCGCCGCAAGGTGCGCGCCTTCGAGTCGTGCAAACATCCCTCCGTGGTGCCGTTCGTCGATGTCGGCACCTCCGGCGGCATGCATTACCTGGCCTGGCCGCTCGTCGAAGGTGAGACGCTGGACAAGATCGTCGAGCGCGACGGCCGGCTCAGCGCGGAGCAGGCCGCCCTGTACGTCATGCAGGCGGGCGAGGGGCTGGAGCAGTGTCATCAGCAGGCGCTCTTTCACGGCCTGCTTAAGCCGTCCAACCTGATGATCGGCCCGGACGATCAGGTGCGCATCCTCGATTTCGGCATCGGCTGTTTGCTGGCCGAGACGGAGGGCGAATCGCTGGTCGATACCATGTCCACGGCCAACTCGGTCAACAGCGGCCTGGACTGCGCCAGTCCGGAAAGCATCATGGACCCGACCAACCTGACGCCTCTGGGCGATCAATACAGCCTGGGCTGCGTGCTGTATTACTGCCTGGCGGGCCGTTATCCGTTCCCCGACGGCACGGCGGTCGAGAAGATGATGAGCCACCAGCACAAGCAGCCGACGCCGGTCAAGGAACTGAACCCGGAGGCGCCGGACGGCTTGATTGAGGTGGTGGAGAAACTGATGAAGAAAGCGCCGGAAGAGCGCTACACCAATTGCGGCGAACTGCTGGAGGCGCTGCGGCCGTTCGCCGGCGTGACGACGCCGACGCGGCGCGCGACGATGGCCATGCCGCGCGTCAAGCTGGCGCGTCCGGATCTGCCGCGTACGCCGTCGTCGGCCGCATCGGCGCCGCGCGAATTGCCCCGGCCGCGCGTCGCTCAAGTGGCGCCGTCGGCGAAGCTGCCGCGCTCCGAGCATGGACAAAAACCGGCGACTCCCGCACCGGAGCCGCAAGCTCTCCCCGTGGCCACACCGGCCGTCGCCCTCGACCAACCGGGAATTGACACCGCCACACCGGCGCGGCGGCCGGCTCCGCAGCGGCTGGGCACGGTGGGCATCATCCTGCTGGCCGCCCTCGCCGGCATCGCCGCCTACTGGCTCAGTGCGCTTCTCAACTTCAAAATGTAAGCGCCCCGCGAAGACCGAGCGCCCCAAACAAAGCCCTCGGTGATCCGGGAATTATTGTTCTCAGGTCAGAGGACAATGGGGAAGTACGGAATTCCTTGCCGAGTACTCCACCCACAGCTTAATCAACCAATCGACACCATTCCTACCTTGTAGTTTCTCTGATTCGACTTCATACCGTTCCTTCATGCCGCGCTCCGGTCCCACGTCCACCGATCCGCCCCCGAGTCGTCGTGCTGGTAGATCTGAGGATCATAGTCCACCGAGTCGCTAAGCCGTTTATGTAATCGTTTTCCCAACAGCCTCTTACAAGGAACAGCAACAGTCGAGGCCATCCTCTGTGGCCCGATCGGAAAACGATGCAAGGATCGAATCAATTTCATCACAAAAAGCATATTGAATCTTCATTTGACTTGGAAGTTGGGATGGTGTGTAATCCCCCTTCCCTCGACGTGGCGCCCTCCTTGATTCGATTGCTAGATTGATTCTCATAACCCCAGTTGTGTTTTGTCGTTTTGCAAGCATTGCGATCTTTCAGTCTCGGGGAATCAAAAGCCGAGAACGACGGCGGCTTTCCTCTGGGTGAGGATTGTCCGCGCCCTCTGCTGTGTGTTCGACTTGTTTCGCCTCTTCAAGAATCGGAGTCTTCATCATGGCGACCTCCTTCGAGTCCATCGGCAAGCGTATGCGTTCCTGGTTAACGGCGCGCCGGCAGAAGCCAATGCGGAGGCAAGATAAGCATTGCCGGCCACGGTTGGAAGTTCTGGAAGAAAGGACCCTTCTCTCCGGCGGTGTGAATCCGGTCGTTGGCGACGTTTTTTACATTGACATGGAGAACCACAACCTCACGCAGCCGAGCAGCGTCACGTCGCCGCAGCAACTTCTTGGCAATCCCGCGGCACCCTATCTGAACAGCCTCATGACCCCGGGTAATCCCAATGCCGCACAGACTTCCTACGCCAGCAATTACTACAATGCGGAGTTCAACGACCCATCGCAAAGCATCCACCCGTCTGAGCCGAACTACGTCTGGCAGGAGGCGGGTCTCACCGGACCCCTCAACGATGCCGACCCGTTCCCCAACAACATCGTCAACGCTCCCAACCTCAGCGCCTTGCTCCAGGCCGCCGGCATCCCCTGGAAGTCGTATCAGGAAGACATCGACCTGGTCCCCAACAGCGGGTCCGTCAATCAGCCGGGTGCCAACTCCCTGACCAGCACCGTCGCCGATCCAAGCCAGTGGACCGTCCCGCTGAAGAGCTTCAGCGGCACTTCGAGTGACTACACCAATCCCTACAACGGTAGCCACCAGTATAATTTCGCGGCCAAGCACGACGGGCAACTGTTCTTCACGGCCACCAACGGCGGCGACAACCCGACACCCTCAAATCCCGAGTCCAAGTTCTACGCGCCGCTGCAACAACTGCAAACAGACCTGAATAACAACACGGTCGCGAAATATAACGTCATTACACCGGACCAATTCAATGACATGCACTCCTCGTTGAACACGAACTTTACCTACAACGGTGTCACCTACACCCACAACACCGATCAAGAAGCGATTGCGCAGGGTGACAACTTCCTCTCCCAAATCGTCCCACAGATCATGGCTTCCCAGGCCTACAAGAACAACGGCGTGATCGTGATTTGGTTCGACGAGACGGAAGCTGGAAACTCGACTCAATTCACGATACCTGAGATCGTCATCTCGCCGCTCGCCAAGGGCAATGCCTACAATAGCACCCTGACTTACACTCACTCTTCCGACCTGAAGAGTATACAGGAACTGTTTGGTGTGTCTGCGCCAGGCGGAGGGTTCTTGGGTGATGCGAACACGCCGGGCACGAATGATCTGAGCGACCTGTTCGTCCCGGGCGTGTTCACGCCGTCTACGCTGGGAGGCACGGTCTCCAAGAACTCCGGCAACGACCACAAGGGTGTGGCCGGGCTGACCATCGTGCTGACCGGGACCAACGACGCGAACCAGGTCGTCTCCCTCACGACGACGACGGGCGCCGATGGTTCGTACACCTTCCCTGGTTTGCTTCCGGGTACCTATGATGTGACGGTGCAAGGCGCCAAGAAGAACATCGGGATCAGGGGCATCAAGCTCGGGGTCGGCGAGACGCTGAGCCACGAGGACTTCTCCCTCCTTGGGCCCAATAGCAATCAATAAGGAGGACAAGGCGGGGCTTGACGCGAGCATTTAGGCAGTGTGCAGCCGGGCGATGTGATTTCCGCTGTTGAAGCCTGGCGTGTTCTTCAGCCGCTCCTTCTTCCGCCTAACGGGCGCGGCGAAGTGTGGAACCCGATCTCACCAGACGGCAGGAGTGGCTGGCAACCAATCGAGCATTCCCGACCGCGGAAGTCGGCGGCAAAGGCGTTTGAAGAGCTGACGCCGGGGTCGCGATGACTTCACCCAACGAGCCGCCGGGATTCCGCCCAGCGGCTTGTTGGCTTTGATGTCAACGCGATCGCCAGTGGGACGGACGACTGCGTTTCGGCAGTTCGCACACGGTTTCGAGGACTTCCCGCATCTGTCACAGACACTTTCCGTCGATTCGGGGTAGAATGTCACTGTTTCGGAGGCCGGTAATGACTGGGTGAAGAGATGACCGAAGTTACGCAACTGCTGAATGCGATGGACGGGGGCGACCCACAAGCCGCCGCTCAGCTGTTGCCCTTGGTCTACGACGAACTTCGCCGGCTCGCCGCCGCCCGCTTGGCCGCCGAGCCGAGCGGCAACACGCTTCAGCCGACCGCTCTCGTTCACGAAGCGTACCTCCGGCTGGTCGGAACACCCGAGGGCGACCGTTGGGACCACCGCGGCCATTTCTTCGCCGCCGCCGCCGAGGCCATACGACGCATCCTCATCGACCAGGCTCGCCAAAAGGCCACCGCGCGACACAGCGCCGGGAGGCAGCGCCAGCCCCTCGATCCGGATGCCGCCGCCAGCCCCCAACCCCGCGAAGATTTGCTCGCTCTGGACGAGGCCCTGGACAAGTTGGCGGCCGAAGATCCCCTCAAGGCCAATCTCGTCAAGCTCCGCTA
>DATBGU010000111.1:0-27549 GCA_036557825.1 Gemmataceae bacterium | reverse complement strand
CGCGGAGGATCATGAGGAGCGTGTTCCATGATGCCGGCTCTCGTGAAGGTGCGCGGGCGATTCTGCTTCATTCTACGAAGGCCGGCAATGCGCCGGCATCCGCCTCTTGATTTGTGGAAAGAAGCTCGGCTACGCTGAGAGTGGATTTCGCGGTCCCTGTTTGCGAGGAGCGTTCATCATGCCGGAAGAAACGCCGAGTGGGGAAGCCACGCCGCTGGGAGTGCAGCCCAGCCTTCACGCGGTCGCCGAGATCCTCCGCGATCCGCACCCGCTGAGTCTCGAAGTGCGCCGCGCGCTCGCCGAGTTCGTGGATGAACTCGGCACGGCGCTGGCCGGCTCGGCGGTGCCTCCCGCCGAAGTCACGCACCTGACCGAGAGCGCCGCGCATCTCGTCAAGGCGGTGCATCGCCGCGACGCTCCCGGCCTTCTGGCGGCCGCGCGCCGTCGTCTGGAAGCCGCCCTTCTGGCCACCGAATCGACGGCGCCGCTGGCCGCCGGCCTGGCGCGGCGCCTGCTCGACGCCCTGGCCAACATCGGCATTTAACGAACCAGCCCGAAGCGTCCGCGAGAGCGCAAGACCACCCTCGCGAACGCTTCGGGCTGGTTGAAAAGCGCGACGATCACGCCGCGACCGAGGAGCGACGGCCGTCCCGCCGCGACGGCCGATGGCACCGCCGCCACCACTCCAAACAGTGACGCAATCCCGTGGGGATGTCGGTCGTCGGCTCGTAGCCGAGATCCTGACAAGTTTGTTCGATGCTCGCCTCGCTGTGGCGCACGTCGCCCAGACGCGTGTCGGTGTGCGCCGGCTTGATGTCGGTGCCGAGCAGTTGGTTGAGATGCTCCACCAGTTGCAGCAGTGAGGTGCGCCGGCCGCAGGCGACGTTGTAGACCCGGCCGCTGACGCCGGGCGTCTCGGCGGCCAACAGGTTCGCCTGCACCACGTCGGCCACGAACGTGAAGTCGCGCGACTGTGCGCCGTCGCCGTGGAGGACGGGGCTGCGGCCGTTCGCCATCGCCTCGATGAATTTGGGAATCACCGCAGCGTACTGGCTGCGCGGCGACTGGCGCGGCCCGAACACGTTGAAATAACGGAGTCGAACTGTCTCCAATCCATACACGTTGCTGAAGGCGGCGCAGTAGTGCTCGCCGGCCAGCTTGGCCACGGCGTACGGTGACAGCGGCAGCGTTGGATCGACTTCGCGCTTGGGCAGCCGCAGCGAAGCGCCGTAGGCGCTGGAGCTGGCGGCGTAGACGACGCGGCGCGCGCCCGCTTCCTTGGCCGCCTGCAAGACGTGCAGCGTGCCGGTGACGCAGGCGTGATGCGTGGCCAGCGGATCGGCGATGCTGCGCGGCACCGACGCCAGCGCCGCCTGATGAAACACCACTTCCACGCCCCGCATCGCCGACTGCACCGTCGGCAAATCGGTGATGTCGCCGTCCACGACGCGCGCCTGTTCGCGCACGCCCTCCAGGTTGGTGGGATGGCCGGTGCTGAAATTATCGAGCACGCGAACCGTGTGCCCGCGATTCAAGAGCGCCTCGACCAGATGCGAGCCGATGAACCCCGCCCCGCCCGTTACCAGACAGACCGCCATGTCTATGTCCTCCGCGGAAGATCACGAATGGATCGAAGAATCGACAAGCCCGGAGCGCCAGCGACGGGCAAACCCGTCGCTGGCGCTCCGGGCTGGTAAGGCATTTACGCCTTCACGATGCGGGCGCGGGGCGTGGCGCAGTCCGCCGTGGCGTTGCGTGTATCGACGACCAGACGAGTGTTCTCGACGACCAGATCCCAATCGTAAGCGGAGTGGTCGGTGACAATCACGACGCAGTCCTGTTCGCTGAGGAACTCCGGCGACAGGGGTTGGCTGTCCATCCGCAGGGTGTGATGGCGCATGCGCGGCAAGCGCGGAACGTGCGGATCGTTGTAGGAAATGCGGGCGCCCTTCGCCTGGAGCAGTTCGAGGAGCGTGAAAGCGGGCGACTCACGCGGATCGTCCACATCCTTCTTGTAGGCGACGCCGAGCACGCAGACGCGGCTGCCCTTGAGCGATTTGCCGTCGTCGTTGAGGGCGTCGGCCACGCGATCGAGGACGTACTGCGGCATGGCCGTGTTGATCTCGCCGGCCAACTCGATGAAGCGCGTGAACACGCCGTATTTGCGGGCCGCCCACGTCAGATAGAAGGGGTCGATGGGAATGCAGTGGCCGCCGAGTCCGGGTCCGGGGTAGAAGGCCTGGAAGCCGAACGGCTTGGTCTTGGCCGCCGCGATCACTTCCCAGACGTCGATGCCCATCGCCGCGAAGACGCCCTTCAACTCGTTGACCAGCGCGATGTTGACGGCCCGATAGGTGTTTTCGAGGATCTTGCAAGCCTCGGCGACCCGCGTGCTGGAAACCGGCACGACGCCATCGACGATCGGCTCGTACAGGGCCACGGCCAAGCGGCGGCTGGTTTCGTTGAGTCCGCCGATCACTTTGGGGATATTGCGAGTCGCATAATCTCTGTTCCCGGGATCTTCGCGTTCGGGGCTGTAGGCGAGGAAGAAATCGCGGCCGGCCTTGAGCCCGCTCTCTTCCAGAAGCGGCAGCAAGAGATCTTCGGTGGTGCCGGGATAGGTCGTGCTTTCCAACACGATCAGTTGTCCGCGCCGCAGGTGCGGCCGGAGCGTGACGGCGGTGTTGACGATGTAGGACAGGTCCGGCTCGCGCGCCTCGCCCAGCGGCGTCGGCACGCAAATTATGATGGCGTCGGACTCGGCGAAGCGGCGCGGATCGCTGGTGGCCTCGAAGCGGCCGCTGTTCACCAGCTCCGTGACGCGCTCGGGGCAAATGTGGCCGATGTAGCTCTCGCCGCGGTTGAGGCGCGCGATCTTGTCGGCGTCGATATCGAAGCCGAGCACGGGATAGCCGCCCCAGGCGAACGTCTCGGCCAACGGCAGGCCGACGTAGCCGAGTCCGACGACGGCCACGCGGGCCGTGCGCTCCTCGATGCGGCCCAACAGTTCCTCGGCCAGCGACATCGACGAAGCCAGATGCAGGGTCATGAAAGGACTCCCTTCTAGGTGCGGCCGGCCTCCGGCCGGCGCGGGATCAAAGCACGATTTACCAGCCCGAAGCACCAGCGAGGGCCGCCCTCGCTAGCGCTTCGGACTGTGGCAAAAGTTACGGACGCCTATCGGATTTTAAGCGCCTCCAGCAAGTCCCGATAGTCTTTCTGCTCGACCGGATGCAGGGCGCTGGCTTGCAGACCCTGGTCCTTCGCTTGCTTGAGGAACTTGTAGGCGTTGCTCTTGTCCTGCGATTTGTAATGGGCGCGGGCGAGGTGGAACAGGTGCGCCGGCGTCGGCATGTCGGCGACGGCGTCGCGGAAGTCCGCCAGGGCGGCGGCGTCCTGGTTCAGACGCATCCGCACCAGGCCGCGCGTGTCGATCAGGTCGGCACGGCGGCCGATGCCGTTGACCGCCGCGTCAATCGTCGTCAGCGCCTCGTGCAGCTTGTCCGGCTCGCTGGCGTGCTGCGCCAAGAGCCAGGCCAAATTGTTCAGCGCCACGATGTTCTTCGGCTCATTCTCCGGACGCAGCACCTGACGATACATCTCCTCGGCCCGCGTCCAGTCGCCGCGCTGGTCGTACAGCTCAGCGAGATGCAGCATCAAAACGACGCTCTTGGGGTTCGCCGCTACGGCGTCCTTGAGTTTGTCCTCGACGAGCAGAACCTGCTCGCGCGTCGCCGCCGCGCCGGCGGCCTGCATGCCGCGCAGCACCGCCACGCTGGCGCCGCCGATCGCTTCCGGCGAGCACTTCTTCTTGGCGTCCTTTTCGTCCCACGTTTTCACGCAGAGATCGAAGGCGTCGGCGAATTTCTTTTGCCGCCGCATGGAGTTGAGCAGCAGCAGCACCTCCTCCGGCTTGGCGTTCTTGCGGTGGATGTGGTCCTCCAGCAACTTCACCGCTTTGTCGCCGCCCTTCTTGGTGCCGTCCTCCTCAAGCAGACGGGCGCGCAGCTCGACGGCGGCGAAGGCGTTCGGCTCGGAGCCGCGCTGCACCTCCAGCGCCTCCAGCCGCTCGGCCTCCTTGGCGGCCTCGTCCAGTTCCTTGTGCTCGATGAGCGTTTGCACATAGTAGGCCAGGTGCCGCGGCGCCGGCTCTTTCAGCGCGGCCAGCTGCGCGAGGATCTGCTTGACCTTCGGCCATGCCGCCTCGGTTTCGTACAGCATGGCCAGGATGAAGCGATCGTCGGGGAGCAGCGCCTTGCCGCGTTCCAATTCCTCGAACAGTTCGCGGGCGCGTTGGCGGAACTGGCGGTGTCCGGCCTGCGCGGCCAACACGCGGGCCTGGAAGCGACGGGTATCGGTGCTGTCGCCGCGCTCGCGCTCGGCGTCGCGGAGAAGCTGGCCGTTGTCGTCCAGCTTCAGGCCGACCAGGCCGGCGGCCTCGCGGAAGCGGCCGTAATCGGTGCCGCTGGCCAACACCAACGCCAGGTGCCAGCGCGCCCAGTTCACATCGTCGGCGGCGGGGTTCTTGACGCGCTTCTCGACCAGATCGCGCAGCAGCGGCTCGGCCTCGGCGAGTTGGCCGGCGTTCCAGTAAAAGCCGGCCACGCGGCGGACGGTGGTCGCGTCCTGGCGGTGGCCGTTGAGGGCTTCCTCGTAGCGGGCCTGCGCCGACTTCTTGCGGCCGAGGATCTCAAGGCACTGAGCGAGTGTCAGTTCCTTCGTCTCCTTCGGCAGCCGCTGCCGCGCTTTTTCGAGGATGTCGTCGGCGTCCTTGTCGCGCTTCTGCTTGGCCAACAGCTGCACCAGCGCCAGGTACGGCGCCGGCTCCGTGTCGGCCAGCTTGAGGGCGGCCCGCAGTTTTTCTTCCGCCACCGCCGGCTTGTTCATCTCAAGGGCCATGCGGCCGTCCCACAGCAACATGCGATAATCCTTGGTGTCCTTCGGAGTTCGATTCATTTGCATCCACTGCATCGCGGCCTGCATGTCGTTGCGGTGGGCGGCATTGATCGCTCTCAGACGGCCCAATTCCGAGTTGACCAGCATCGAATCGCGCAGATGCTTCAGCACCCAGTTGGCGTCCTCGTAGCGGCCGGCGTCGTCCAGCCTCTCGGCCAACTCGCCGATGACGGCGGGGCTGGACTCGCCGAGCTTCACGGCCTCCATCAGATTGCCGATGATCTGGTCTTTTTGACCGGTTAGCCGGCTGATCTCGGCACGGGCCACGTACAACGGCGGCCAGTTGTCGCGCAGCGAGTGGACGCGGTCGAGGTGCGCGGCCGCTTGTTTCAGAAGGCGCGTTCGCTCCTCCGGCAAGTTCTTCGCCTGAGCGATCAGCCGCAGCGCTTCGCCGTAGCGATGGAAAATCCCCTGGTTGCCCTCGACGCTCTTAATGTCGTCCAGCGCCTGGCGCTGGCCGTCCTCGTCTTCGAGTTGGACGGCCAGGTCGAAGAGCACCATTTTCAGCGTCAGATCGGTTTGCCGATCCGGCAGCTTGGCGACGCGCTGCAACAGCGTCCGCGCCGCCGCGCCGTTCTTCAGCCGCAGGTGGATGTCGGCGATGCCGCTGAGCAACGCGGCGCGATCGTCCTCCTTGGAGAAGCTCTCGGCGTCTTCGGCCAAACGGCTGATCGCCTCCGCGCTGGGTTTGGCATCCGACGCCAGCAAATTCGCTTCCGCCAGCCGCAACAGAACGACGCGATCGCCGAGTTTCCGCTTCGCCTCGCTGAGGAGTTTCCCGGCTTCGTCGAATTTCTTGTCGCGCACTTCGAGATAGATGCGCGCGGTCCACAATTCGGCGCTGTCCGCGCCCTCCTTCTCGCCCTGGGCGTTTTCCAGTTCCTTGCGCGCCCGGTCGAGTGTCGGAGCGCCGGCCTCATTCGAGGGGCGGACCGTCCACATTTGCGCTTTCAGAAGTTGCACATCCACTGCTTTCCGGTTGACCTTCTCCGCATAGGCCAGCAGTTCGTCCACGTAGGCCCAGTTTGGGGTTTTCTCCAGCGCTTGCCGCTGGATCTCCAGGCGGACGTAATCCAGCCACAGCTTGTCGGGCAGTTGGTTCGCTGCCCTGAGCGCCTCGAACAGTTTGAGGGCCCTTTCGAGGTGGCCCATCGCGGCCTCGGCCTGGGCCATGCCGAGCTTGGCGGTAATGGAGGTGGGATCGGACTGGAGCAGACGCTCGTAAGCGGCGAGCTGCTGGCTCGGCTGGACCAGGCGCTCGTAGCATTGACCGAGGTAGTTATTGATCTGCCCCTCCAGGTCGGGCTGAGCGCCGAGCGTCGGCCGCACCTGCTCGAACAGCGTGACGGCCTCGCCCCAGCGGCGCTCCAGCAACCGAAGCCGTGCCGTCAGATACTCCGGCGTCGCCGGCGCGCCGCGCGTCTTGCGGATCTGCTCGATGGTCGAAGTCACCTCGGCGACCCACTCCTGACGCTGTTCGCTGTCCTTGCTGTGATCGCCGGACGCGCGCGCGTCGAGACGCTCGATGTCGTCCAGCATCAGATTGGCCTTGTGCCACAACAGCCGGAACTGGGTTCCATCGGTCGCCGCTTGTCGGCCCGTCTTGGCGTGCAGTTTCAGCCCCTGGTTGAGATAGGTCAGTGCCTTGTCGCGGTGCTCGATGCGGTTCTTTTCCTGGCTTTCGTCGCTGCCCTTCGCCGTCAGGGCGGCCTGTGCCTCCAACCGTTCCAGGTCGGCCGCCGCCAGCAACACCTCGACGGATTCCGGCTTGCGCTGCAACGCCTCCGCCACGTCGCCGGCCGCCTCCGCCAGCTTCACCTTGGTCGATCCTTCCACCTTCTTGAGTTCGATCAGGCTGTATTCGCGGCGATAGCGCCAGCGCGCCAGGTACGCCTCGGCCGACAGACGATTGTTCTTGACCATCTCGTCGATGGTGTGGTCGGCCTCCTTGACATTGGCCTTTCGGCGCTCGTCGTTGACCTTCTCGCGTTTGCGCAGCAGGTGAGCACGGGCGAGATAGTTGTCCTGGATCTCCGGGGCGTGGCGGAGGGCGAGTTGATAGGCGCGCAGCGCCTTGTCCGGCTGGTTCTCGGCTTCGAGCAGCTGTCCGGCATAGCCTTCCGACTCGCCGCGCGCGGCGTCGATCTTCTCGCCGCCGTCCTCCTCCTTGGGCGACTTGAGGAACTCGGCCGTCAGCAGCTTTTCCAGATGGGTGCGGGCCATCTTGTACTGCTGTAGTTCCAGGGCCACCTTCACCAGCAGGCGGCGCAGTTCGGGATTGTCATCGCCGCGGGTCAGCACGTCGTCGAGCAGGCGCATGGCCTTCTTGCGTTCGCGCGGCGAACCGGCGAAGACGTCGCCGGCCCACAGGCGCGCCAGGTGGGCCTTTTCGTCGAGATCCTTGGGATTGAATTCCAGATAGCGCTTCAGATAGCGGGCCTGGCGTTTGACCTGACCCTGCTCCTCCGCGCGGCGCGCTTGCCAGAGCAGCGAGTCGGCGATTCGGCCGTACTGAAAGTGATGCACGGCGAAGACGGCGCCGGAGCAGACGAGGGCGGCGATCAGGAGCGCCAGAGCGACCTTGGCGTTGATTTTACGCATGGAAAGTCATTCCTCGGTTGCGGCGGCGGTCGGGACGAAACGACGCGCGCCGGGTGTAGAGGGAGAGCCGTCCGCCGCGAGTCGGAGCGCCGTCGCGCCGCGACGGCCTCGCGCGGGGTGGACCGGATGGTTGCCGGGAGAGGGAGCGGGGAGGAAAAAACGAAATCATGACGGTGCCGCTTCGGGTTGCGTTCTCCCCAGCGTGGACCGCGTCCGACCATCGGTCGGCGGGCGCCCGGAGGGTTTTGTGGGGTCACGTCGGGGGAAGCATCGTCTCGATGAAGTCTGTCCGGGCGTGCGTCGTTGCACGCCCGGACAGCGCGTCCACGAGGTCAGCGAGAGTTTTGGGTCGTCGAGCGGGTGCGGGAACTCACCCGTTCTAGGCCCGCGCGGCCAGGGCGCGGCGCTTGCGCCACGAGGTGGCGCCGGCGAACGCCAGACCCAGGCACGACAGGACCAGGGTGGACGGTTCGGGCGTACCGCTGGTGTGACCGCCGCCGTTGGCCGGCGTCACCGCCACGTGGGCCGAGATGCTGCCGGCGTTGCTGGCCGTCGGCGGTCCCGGCGGCGTGTAGGCGGTCAGGGTGACCGTGTACTTGTTGCCGTCGGGAGCGGTCCAGTTGTACGTGGTGGTGCCGGTGAACGTGTTGGTGACGTTGGCGTTATTGGCGGAGAACGAACCGCCCAGCTTCCCGCTAAAAAGGAACGTCTGACTGGCGTTCGAGGCGTTGTCGGTCAACACGAGGCTAGCCGACCAGGCGCCGTTCTTGCTAAGCATGTCCGGGGAGTCGGCCAGCGCCGTGCTGGATACGCGCAGGTTGGTGACCACCACGTCGGAGCTGTTGGTGGCGCTTTTGGTCGGTTCGTTGGTGAACGTGACCGTGCCGGTTCCCGGCGAGTCCGCGGCCACGAACGATTTGCCGGGGGTGAAGTTGTACTTCCACTGGACATCGGGTGGCGGCATGGGGCCCGCCCACGCCGGCGAGCCGGCCAGCAGAAGCAGGCCGGCCGTCGAAATCATCAACCGAAGCGAACGTTTCATATCTGTGGGTCCTTTCCTATCCGTAGTAATGACCACACTGACCAGACTGGAACAATCTCAGGCATCCCTTCAAGAGGTCACATCGGGAGAGCGACGAATCATCTCACTTGGCAAATACCTCCTGGACATCACCGGAAATGGAGCCGGATCGCCGGGCCGGCTCCTCGAATCCGAAAGCGTACTGTAAAGATACCCTCCCATCGTGTCAAGCAGAGGAAATGCCTCCCCCTCGCGTGCGGACAATTTGGTTAAAATGGGCGCACTGGCGACTGTATCAGTAGGCAGTAGGCAGGAGGCAGGAGGCAGAAAGCAGTAAGCAGTAGGCAGGAAGCAGGAGGCAGTCCCGAATCGACTGTCTGCTGCCGACTGCTTACTGCCTACGGCCTCCTGCTCCTGGAGGTTGCCGACGCCCGTTCCGTATGGCACAATACCAGTTTGGATGCAGGGAGGCGCGCGCCCGCTTCGGTCGCCTGCCACGTGTTCAGAGGAGAGCATCGTGACCATACCCGTGGTGGCCATCGTCGGCCGACCCAATGTGGGCAAATCGTCGCTGTTCAACTGGCTGGCGGGACGCCGCATCGCCATCGTCGATCCCACGGCCGGCGTCACCCGCGATCGCGTCTCCAGCCTCGTCAAGGTCGGCAATCGCTTCGTCGAGTTGGTGGACACCGGCGGCATCGGCGTCGCCGACGCGGACAATCTCACCGATCAAATCGAACGGCAGATCGACGCCGCCCTCGACCAGGCCCACGTCATTCTCTTCGTCGTCGATGGCCGATCCGGCATCATGGGCCTGGACGAGGAGGTCGCGCGCCGGCTGCGCTACGTCAACAAGCCGATCGTGTGCGTGGCCAACAAGTGCGACACCGAGTCCATCGACCCGCAGGCGGCCGAGTTCTACAAGCTGGGGCGCGGCAAGCTCGTCTGCGTCAGCGCTCAGCAAAACCGCAACCGGGCCGATCTGTTGAAACTCATCGGCGAGCGCCTGCCGACCGTCGAGGCGCTGGAGGCTGAGCCGAAGAACGTGGCCCTCAAGCTGGCGATCGTCGGCCGCCGCAACACCGGCAAGAGCACCTTCATCAACAGCCTGGCCGAGAGTGAGCGCGTCATTGTCAGCGAGGTGCCGGGCACCACGCGCGACAGCATCGACGTGCGCTTCGAGCGCGATGGACTGACCTTCGTCGCCATCGACACGGCCGGCGTGCGCAAGAAAAAGAGCCTGCAAAACGACATCGAGTTTTACAGCATGGCCCGCGCCGAGCGTTCCATCCGCCGGGCCGACGTGGTGCTGCTGTTCCTCGACCCGCGCGTGCGCATCAGCCGGGTGGACAAGCAGCTGGCGGAGTACATCCTTCAACAGCACAAGCCGGCCATCTTCGCGGTCAACAAGTGGGATCTGATGGTGCCCACGCCGACGAGCAAGATGGGCAATTACATCCGGGCGACGTTCCCCAGCCTCGATTTCGTGCCGATCGCCTTCATCACGGCCACGTCGGGCAAGAACGTGCATTCGGTGCTGAACCTGGCGCAGCACCTGCACAAGCAGGGCAGCGCCCGCGTCAGCACCGGCGATCTCAACCGCGTGCTGCGCGAAGCGCTGGCCGCGTCGCCTCCGCCGATGCGGCAGAATCGCCGGCCGAAGGTCTACTACGCCACGCAGGTCGGCACCAATCCGCCGACCATCGTGCTGTTCACCAACGGCCCGGAGCTGTTCGACAACACCTATCAGCGTTATCTCCTCAAGACGATCCGCGACCAGCTGCATTTCAACGACGTGCCGATCAAGCTGTACCTGCGCCGTCGCCAGCGTGACGATCAGCCGTCGCTGGACGAACCCGAAGCCGCGCCGGCCCCGAAGCGCCGCAAGAAGGACCGCAAGCCCGCGGTGGACGTTGGCGATCTGCCGTTCAAGACCTCGCTTGACGACGCCGAGTCCGATCGGCCGGACAACCCGTATGAATCGGAGTTGTGGAAGGACATTTGAAGGCGGTTGTTGCTTCGAGACGTATCGCCAACCAGCCCGAAGCGCTAGCGAGGGCTGCCCTCGCGGACGCTTCGGGCGGGTTAGGGTATATCACTTCTTCACATTCCAGCACACCAGTTTCTTGTTGTCGCGCGCGTACAGCCGGCCGTTTGCCAGGGCCATGTGCGCTCGGCAGGGACCGGTCAGCACCGCCGCCCGCGCCTTCTCGCGATACTTGTCGCGTTTGGCCTCGACCAGCACCAGTTCGCCGCCCTCGCTGAGGACGATCAGATTGCCCTCCGCCAGAATCATCGAGCCGCAGCCAAAACCCTCCTGGCTCCACAGCACTTGCCCCCTCTTCAGGGCGATGCAGCGCATCTCGGTGCCCGCTTCCTGCCGGCCGTGAAAGCCGTACAGGCAGCCGTCGTGATGCACCGGCGTACCGAAATGACAAGACAAACTGCGGTCGTTGCTCCAGATCTCTTCGAGTCCGTCCTTCTTCGCCCGCACCAGGATCGCCCCGGTGTCGTAGCAGGAAGTGAAGAACGCCTGTTCGCCGGCGACGACCGGCGCCGCCGCGTTGACCGAGGCGTTCATGCGCGAGCGCCAAAACTTGCGGAAGCGAACCTCTCCCGTCGCCGGGTCCAGCGACACAATGCCCTGTCGCGTGAAAAAAAGGACGTGCCGCACACCGTCGAGGGTGGCCGCCACCGGCGACGAATAACTCGCGCCGTCGTCGGTCGCCTTCCAGACTTCCTTGCCGGTGTCCTTGTCGAAGGCGACGATGCCGGACCCCCGCGCGCCGACGTTGACGATCACTCGGCCGCCCTCGACGAGGGGCGACGTGCCGACGCCGAAGAAACTCGGCGGCACCTTATAATCCTTCAGCAACTCGCGCTGCCAGACCTTCTCGCCGTCGCTGAGTTTCAGACACAGCAGACGGCCGGAGGGTCCGAGCGTGTAAACGCGCTCGCCGGCGATTACCGGCGTCGCGCGCGGCCCATCGCCCTTGCCCAACGGGTCCGCGTACTTGGTCGGATCGCTGTGCTTCCATTTGCCCTTGCCGGTCGCCGCGTCCAGGCACTCGACGATTTCGTCGTCGCCGACGCGATGAAACAGGATGAGCCGATCGCCGGCCACGACGGGAGCGCTGAAGCCCTCACCGACGTCCTGTTGCCATACCACCGGCGGACCCTTGGCGTCCCACGTTTGTAGCAGGCCGGTCTCCGCCGACGTGGAATCGCGGCGCGGGCCGAGAAACTGCGGCCAATCCGCCCCCAGCGCTCCGGCAACGACGCAGACGGCCAGGGCGAAACAGCGGGTGCGCGGCCTCATGGGGATTTCTCCTTTAGGATGTCTCTGGCTGTCGGGTCGTCGGCGAGGACGCAGCGGAAGCCGACAGCATCGCTGCGAAAATCCAGCGCCTTGTGATGGCGGAACGCGGAGCGGCAATGGTCGGCGTCGTCGGCCCACGAACCGCCGCGCAGCACGCGCTCGCGCTCGTCCTTGCCGGGACGCGGCCGGCCGTCGGTCTTGGCCCCCTCGTGCGTCGGACTCCAGTAATCGTCGCACCACTCCCAGACGTAGCCGTGCATGTCGTACAGGCCCCAGGCGTTGGGCTTCTTCTTGCCGACCGGCGGATCGTTACCCTTGGCGTTGCCGTAGAACCAGGCGTAGTCGCCGAGGTCCGCTTTCTTGGCGCCGAAGCTGTATGCCGTTTTGCCGCCCGCTCGGCAGGCGTACTCCCATTCCGCCTCCGACGGCAAGCGGATCCGTTCCGTCGCGCCGATCAGCTTTCGCTTGCGCAATTCCATCGTCGCCTTGCGGCAAAAGTCGTTGGCCTCCTCCCAGCTGACCATCTCCACCGAGTTGCGCCGTCCCTTCCATTTGCTGGGATTGCGGCCCATTATCGTCTGATAGAGTTCCTGCGTCACTTCATAGCGGGCGATGGCGAACGGTTGGCGCAGCGTCACGGTGACGACGGGTTTCTCGGCGTCGGGGGCATCCCCGGTCGAACCCATCGCGAACGAGGCGGGATATTTGCCCTTGCCCGGCGTCAAGCGCACGAACTCCGCGACGAACTGTTTCAGGATCTCTTCCGGCTTCGGCGGCGGTCCTGGAGGGTCCGCCGCCGGCACGACGCCGACGAGCATCCAAAGGAAGCCTAATCCCAACCATCGAGCGCAGGTGTAGGTCCGGCGAGCGGAGCCGGACCACAGTGCCGCTCGGCTCGCGGCACCTACTTCATCACAGCGCATAGTTACCTCCTGCTGGACAACTCACGCCAATGTGTTCCCGCCATTCACGGATATTTTTTGTCCTGTAACGAATCGCGCTACGTCGGAGGCCAAGTACGCCACCGCCTCGGCCACGTCTTGCGGCTCGCCCATGTGCTTCATCGGCACGGCCGCGGCGTAGGCGTCCTTCGATTCCTGCGAATCGCCGGCGTGCCGCTCCGTCGGAATCCAGCCCGGCGCCACGAGGTTGACCGTGATTTGCCACGGTGCCAGCTCCATCGCCCACGAGCGCGTCAGTCCCAGTTGCGCTCCCTTGGCCGACACATAATTGGAGAACTCCGGCACTCCACGCTCGAATACCTCCGAGCCGATGTTGATGATGCGTCCGCGCCGCCGTTCCTTCATCGACGGCAGCACGGCCTTCGCCAGCAGCACCGGACTTTTGACGAAGAACTCCAGCTGGTCCAGACAGTGCCGCCACGTCAATTCGTCCAACTTGATGAACGGCTGCGGTCCTGTGGCGTTGATGACAAGCACGTCGATCGGTCCGAACGCCTTCGTCACCCGCGCGACCATGTCGGCGACGGCGGCCTCGTCGCGCACGTCGGCCTGAAACACCTCGGCCGTGCCGCCCTGTTGACGAATGTGTTCGTGGACCTGTCGCGCCTTGTGCGGACTGCCGAAGCAGTTGATCGCCGTGCGCGCTCCGCAGGCCGCCAGTTTGACGGCGATGGCCGCCCCCAATCCGCGCGACGCCCCCGTCACAAGCGCCACTCGGCCGCCCAAATCGTGCGTCATGCCGACACCTTTGCTCTTGCCCGAAATCGTTCGCGAACAGACATTATACAAAGTCAGCAAGTCGCGCTCTCGCCGTAGATCGGCTGAAACTCCGCCGCGATGGCGCGAGTAGAATGCTTGGTGTGCTCACCGCCGGGTGAGTGCCGGTTTAGTAGAACAGGGAGATGTATCCATGTCACGACTGCTGTCGCGGTCGCTCCTCTCACTCGCTCTGATCGCCCTGGCCGGCGCGTCCGCTCGCGCCGACGACGATCTGGTGCTCGATAAGCTCAACAAGAAAATCGACAACTTCACCCTCAAAAGCGCTGACGGCAAGCCGGTGTCGCTGCACGGATTGAAAGGGAAGAAATCGGTCGTCGTCGTTTTCCTCTCGTTCGAGTGCCCCGTGTCCACCAGTTACGCCCCCAGCCTGGCGGAGTTGGCGAAGACCTACGGCGAAAAGCAGGTCGCCTTCCTCGCCGTCAACAGCGTCGATGACGGCGACGCAACTCAATTGGCCAAACAGGCCGCCGAGTACAAGCTGCCCTTCCCCGTTCTGAAGGACCAGCGCTTTCGCGCCGCCGACGCCTTCAAGGCCGACACCGTGCCGTCGGCGTTCGTCCTCGATCGCAATTTCGTCCTGCGTTATCGCGGCCGGATCGACAACGGCTATTCCGCTCGCCTCAAGAAGAACGGTCGCGTCACGCGTTTCGATCTGCGGCAAGCGCTCGACGAAGTGCTGGCCGGCAAAACGGTGACGGAGCCGGCCACTCCTCCCATCGGCTGCTCAATCGTCCGCGAGCGGAAGAGTCCGAAAGACGGGGCCGTCACGTTCTACCGCGATGTTCTGCCGATCCTGCAAACCAACTGTCAGGAGTGCCATCGTCCCGGCGCCGCCGGCCCGTTCGCGCTGATGAATTACAAACAGGCCGTCAACTGGGCCGACGATCTCAAGGAATACACGCGGGAACGCAAGATGCCGCCGTGGAAGCCCGTCGATGGCCCCGCTTTCCACAACGAACGCAAGATGTCGGAAAAAGACATCCGCACGCTGGCCGCCTGGGTGGACGGCGGCACGCCGGAGGGCGATCCGAACGACGCGCCGCCGCCGCGAAAATTCGTCTCGGGCTGGCAGCTCGGCGAGCCGGACCTCGTGCTGACCTTGCCCGAGGAGATGACGCTCGGCGCCACCGGACCCGATCTGTTCCGCTGCTTCGTGTTGCCGACCGGCCTGAAGGAAGACAAGTACGTCACCGCCGTCGAGGTGCGTCCGGGAAACAGCCGAGTGGTGCATCATTCGCTCAATTTCTGGGACGTCAGCGGCAAGGCGCGCGGACTGGAGAAAAAGGAACGCGACAAGGCCGACAAGGGAGCGGATCGCGGGCCCGGCTACACGGTGGGCATGGGCCTGGGCTTCATCCCGAGCGAGGGCGAAGTCGGCGGCGTCGGCGGCTGGGCGCCGGGGCAGAGGGTGCGCCATCTACCCGACGGCCACGGCTATCTCCTCCCCGCCGGCTCCGATATTGTCTTGCAGCTGCACTACCACCGCGACGGCCGCGTCGAGAAGGACCGCACCTCGATCGGCCTGTATTTCGCCAAGGACGGCAAGACGCGACCGTGGAAGGGCATGGTGCTCCCCGGTCGTTTCCTGCTCATCCCGCCGGGCGACGAGCATTTCCGCGCCAAGGGAGGAATGGAGGTTTTGCAGGCGTGCAAGCTGTATTCCGTCATGCCCCACATGCACATGCTTGGCCGTGAGGTCAAAGTGACTCTGACGCCGCCCGGCGGCGAGCGCACCACGCTGGTGGCCATCAAGGACTGGGATTACAACTGGCAGGAGACCTACTTCCTTAAGGAGCCGATTGCGATCAAGGCCGGTACGCGCGTCGAAGTCGAGGCGATCTACGACAACAGCGACAAGAACCCCAACAATCCGACAAGCCCGCCGCGCTGGGTGAGATTCGGCGAGCAGACCACCGACGAGATGTGCTACATCTTCCTCGGCGCGACCTCGGACACGCCCGGCCGTATCAAGGTCCGCCGCGATGGGCAGCGCGAGAAAGCCAAGGACGCCAAACCGGCGGCGGAGAAGAAATAAATTGCGACAAGCCCGGAGCGCCAGCGACGGGCCAACCCGTCGCTGGCGCTCCGGGCTAATGGGCTGACATGTTTGGAGCGCGAACGCGCTCCGCGGCGAAACCTGTTATAATTCGCGGAGTGTTTCTGCACCCTTCCGACCTGCATCGGGGAGCCTCGCCATGAAAATACTGTGGTCGTGCGCCGCCCTGGCCTCGCTGTGCCTGGCGCCGTCGGCGCGGGCCGACGAACCGGCCAAGCCCGCGGCCAAATCGTTCCAGGTGCCCTACCGGCTGACCAAGCCCAAGCACATCCTCGTGCGGGCCAAGATCAACGGCAAAGGGCCGTACAACTTCATCGTCGATACCGGCGCGCCGGCCCTGTTCGTCGCCGTGCCGGTCGCCGACAAAGTCGGCGTCAAGGCCGACGACAAGGGCTGGGGCACCTTCGACCGCTTCGAGATCGAGGGCGGCGTCGTCCTGACCAAGCTCAAGGGCCGCGTCGAGACGCCGCCGCAGGTCGAGGGCATGAACGGACTCGGTCTGGCCGGCGTCGAGCTGCACGGCATGATCGGCTACAACGTCCTGGCGCGCTACCGCATGGAGATCGACTTCACGCGCGACAAGATGACCTGGACGCCGCTCGATTACAAAATGAAAGCGCCCGTGTCGCTGGGCGGCCGCAAGGGAGGCGCCGGCGGCATCGACCTTCTGAGCAGCATTCTGAAATCGGTCGGCTCGCTACTGGGTACCAAGGCCAGCCCGCCCGTCCGGCTGCGCGGCTTCCTCGGCGTGGAGCTGAAGGACGGCGACGACAACCCCATCGTGCAAGCGGTCCTCGCCGACGGGCCGGCCGGCAAGGCCGGACTGAAAGCCGGCGATCACATCACCCACGTTCAGGGCCGTACCGTGCTGGACACCCAGGACGTGGACCGCTTCCTTCGCCGCTTCAACCCCGGCGACAATCTCAAGCTGACCGTACAGCGCGGCGACGACAAGAAAGACATCACCGTCAAGCTGGGGGAGGGCCTCTAACATGAAAACTCGTCACCTGCTTCTGACGGTGCTTGGCCTGATGTTGGCGATCTCGTCTCCGGCCGCCGAACAACCGGCCGCCAAGCCCATCGAGAAGGCCGCCGCCAAGCCGATCGTCATTCCGTTCGAGTTGCTCAAGAGCGGCCACATGGCCGTGATGGTCAAGGTGAACGGCAAGGGTCCGTACCGCGTCATCTTCGACACAGGCGCGCCGGTCAACCTGTTCAACAACAAATTGGCGAAGGAGGCCGACCTGCTGCGCGACGTGCCGAAGTCCTCGTTGCCGTTTCTGGGCACCATCGCCGAGGTGAAGGTGAAGGAGCTGCAAGTCGGCGACGAGAAGGCCGCCGGTCAGCCCGCCATCGTGATGGACCATCCGCTGGTGGAGTTGATGTCGAAGAAGCTGGGAGCGCTATACGGCATCGTCGGCTTCCCGTTCTTCGCCCGCTACACCATGACGATCGACTATCAGGCCGAGACGCTGACGCTGGTGCCCAACGGCTACAAGCCGGCCAACGCCATGAAGTCGCTGGAAGCGACGATGTTTCAGATGATCGCCGGCGGCTCGCCGGCCGAGAAGGTGTTGTCACCGGCCGCGCAATGGGGCCTGACGGCGCGCAAGGGCGACGACGACAAGGCGGGTATTGTCGTCAAGGAAGTGTTGGCCGGCAGCGCCGCGGCCGAGGCCGGCTTGAAACCCGGCGACCGTCTTTTGACCGTCGATGGCCGCTGGACCGATTCGCTGCCCGACCTGTACGAAGTCGCGGGACACATCAAGCCGGGCGTCCGCGTCCCGGTGAAACTCCAGCGCGACGGCAAGGAGATGGAGCTGCAGATCAAGCCGCGCGCGGGACTGTAGCGGTCCTTTGCCAGCCCGCCGCGCCAGCAAGGGCGCCCCTTGCTGGCGCGGCGGGCTGGCAACACGGGCAAACTCTCCCGACGGCAACGAATAATTCGCCGGTGAATCGCCCGCATGAGAATGACCTCCTGGCACCCCTGATACGCTCCGCCTATACTGACATATGGTGGTCTCCCACCCATCTATGCTCACACGTTCATCCGAACGCGACCACCGACACGGATCAGGAGGCTTCCTCATGTCGCTACGTTTTGGCGTCTGTACGTTCCTGATCGCCGCGGTCCTGCTGCCGGGCGGCCACGCCGCTCCGCGCGTCGAGCCGGCCTCCGCCGAGTCGGGCAAGGCGCTCAACTTCCAACTTAAAGACCCGCGCGACCAGGCCATCGTGTCGCTCGCCGGACTCAAGGACAAAAAAGCCGTCGTCGTCGTCTTCCTCGGCACCGAATGTCCGCTCAGCAACCAATTCCTCGCCGTTCTGGCCGATCTGCACAAGGAATACAAGAGCAAGGGTGTCGCTTTTGTCGGCATCAACGCCAACACCCAGGACGGCCTGGAGCGCGTGGCCGTCCACGCCCGCAAGCATGAGGTTCCCTTCCCGGTCGTCAAGGATGCCGGCAACAAGGTCGCCGACCTGTTCGGCGCGCGCCGCACGCCGGAAGCGTTCGTCCTCGACGGCTCGGGCAAAATACTCTATCAGGGCCGCATCGACGATCAATTCGGCATCGGCTACTCCCGTCCCGGCAAGCCGACGCGGCGTGATCTGGCCGAGGCGCTCGACGAGGTGCTGGCCGGCAAGCCCGTGTCGGTGGCGAAGACGAAGACGGCCGGCTGTCTTATCGGCCGCGTCGCCGCGCCCAAGGCCGAAGGGGCCATCACCTATGCCAAGCACGTCAGCCGCATCTTGCAGAACAACTGCCAGGAGTGCCATCGACCGGGACGCATCGGCCCCATGTCGCTCTTGGCCTTCGACGACGCGGTGAGTTGGTCCGACACCATCCGCGAGGTAATCGAGGAGGGCCGCATGCCACCCTGGCACGCCGACCCGCGTTACGGCAAGTTCCGCAACGATCGCCGCCTGTCGAAGACGGACCGCGAAACGCTGCTGGCCTGGCTCGACCACGGCACGCCGCGCGGCGACGACAAGGACGCGCCGCCGCCGCGGAAGTTCGTCGAGGGCTGGAGCATCGGCGAGCCGGACCTGATTGTCGAAATGCCGCGCGCCTACGAAGTGCCGGCGCGGGTGTCGAAGGCCGGCATTCCGTACCAGTATTTCACCGTCGATCCCGGTTTCCAGGAGGACCGCTGGATCGTGCGCGCCGAGGCCAGGGCGGGCGCGCCGGCGGTGGTCCATCACATCGTGGTGTTCATCCTGCCCAAGGGCGAGTTCTTCAATCCCGACGCGCCCGGCGCCGTCTTGTGCGGCACCGCTCCCGGTGACATGCCGATGTCACTTCCCGACGGCTACGCCAAGAAGGTGCCCGCCGGCGCCAAGCTTATCTTCCAGATGCACTACACGCCCAACGGCAAGGCCGCCCGCGATCGGTCGTCCGTCGGCATGGTGTTCGCCAAGGGACCGCCGCGCCGCCGCGTCGTGACTCGCCCCGTCTACAGCACCTCGTTCATCGCCCGCCTCGACAAGATCCCCGCCGGTGCGTCCAACTACAAGATCGAGTCGAGGCACGATTTCAAGCAGGATGCGCACCTGCTGCACTTCATGCCGCACATGCACCTGCGCGGCAAGGATTTCCTCTATGAGGCCGTCTACCCCGACGGCAAGAAGGAAATCCTGCTGTCGGTGCCGCGCTACGACTTCAACTGGCAGAGCGTCTACCGTCTGGACGAACCGCTGGCCATGCCGAAGGGCACGCGGCTGCACTGCGTCGCTCACTTCGACAACTCGGCGGACAACCCCAACAATCCCGATCCGACGCGGGCCGTTTTCTGGGGCGATCAGACGTGGGAAGAAATGATGATAGGTTGGATCGATTATTATATTGACGACGACAATCCGCGCAAGCGTTGACGAGAGAGCGACGGCCGTTCCGTCCTCTCGGAGGTATCTCTATGTCCTTTTCCGCCAAGCAACCCTCGCGGGAGATTGCCCTAAAAGAATCGTTCCCGGCCCGCCTGTCTCGCCTCGTCACGGACTGGTCCGGCAGTTCGGTCGCCCTCGGACTGGCCGCGCTGACCGTCCTTGTCTGGCTCGCCACCGGGCCCTTTTTCGACTATTCGAATACCTGGCAGCTCATCATCAACACCGGCACCACCATCGTCACCTTCTTGATGGTGTTCCTGATCCAGCGGGCGCAGAACAAGGACTCGCAGGCCATCCATCTGAAGCTGAACGAACTGGTGGCCGCGGTCAAGGGCGCGAGCAATCGGCTCATCAACGTCGAGACGCTGACCGAGGACGAGATCAAGGCGCTGCACGCTCACTACGGCCGGTTGGTGCTGCTGTCCAAGGCCGACGAGAAGTTCACCGAGTCCCATTCGGTCGAGGAGGCGGCGGAGCGGCACCACTGGAAACAAGAGGACAATCCTTGAATCCGCCGCGGTGTCCGCGCTTCCCCTTCCGCCTTTTTTTCTCACTTGGATTGCGCATCGTTCGTCCGCCACAGCCAGCGCAGCGATTCGGGCAAAATGGCGCCGCCGTGCTTGCCGTTGTGTCCGCCGTCGCCGTACTCGAAGCGATAGTCGTACTTGGCGAACTTTAGCGCCGCCGCCATCTGCTGATTGGCGAGCGGCCAGTTGCCGTAGTCGTTGTCGAGGTCGCCGGAGCCGTCTTGCAGAAAGACGCGGATCGGTTTGGGTTCGCGTTTCGTCTTGCGGATCAGGGCCGGATAGACATGTCCGCCGCGAATGTTGGTGAAACTGCCGACGTGGCTCAGCACCTTGCGGAACAGGTCCGGCCGCTGCCAGGCGACGGTGAAGGCGCAGATGCCGCCCGAACTGATGCCGCAAATGGCTCGGCTGTCCGCGTCCGTGCGCAGGCTGTAGCTCTTGGCCACCTCCGGCAGCATCTCCTTCTCCAAAAACCGGGCGTACTGATCGGAGAGCGAGTCGTACTCAAAACTGCGATTGCTGCGCCCTTTCGCGCCTTCCTCGGCCGCGGGAATCGTGCCCGGATTGATGAAGAGGCCGATCGTGACCGGCATCTCTTTCTTGTGGATGAGGTTGTCGAAAACGATCGGCACGCGGAACTGTCCCGTGGGACTGACGTAGCCTCCGCCGTCCTGGAAGACCATGACGCAGGCGGGTTGCTTGGCGTCGTACTGGGCGGGGACGTAGATCCAGTAATCGCGGACGGTGCCGGGGAAGATGGTGCTTTTCCAGGAATGCTTGGTCACTTTGCCATGCGGCACGTCCGGTTTCTCTTGCGAGTCGGGTCCGAGCTTGTAATCGTCGGCGCTCCACAGAAGCGGCGTACACAACAAAAGCGAGGTGACGGCGGCGAGGCGGCGGAACATGGCAGATCCTTTCGTGGTGCGATGCAGGCGGGAAATCAAGCAGGCGAGCGTAGGCAGCCTAGCACGAACGCGATGGGGCGGCAATGAAATAGTCCGGCTTTGCACAATGGTCTCGCGCGGCGGGCTTGTTATGGGAAATCGCGGCTACACGTCCTGATGCACCGGCGCGTGATTCTCGGCGGCGCGGGCCAGCAAGTCGTGGACTTCCTCATCGGTCGTTTGCGTGAAGTCGTCGTACCACAATCCGACGGCGTGAAACGGCTCCGGCGTCCGCGCGCACACGGCCTCGTCGGCCTCGGTCTGCAATTCGGCGCAGGTATCGTGCGCTCCGACCGGCACGGCGACGACGATCCGAGCGGGGTGCTGCTGCCGCAGCGCGGCGATGGCGGCGCGCATGGTCGAGCCGGTCGCCAGGCCGTCGTCCACAAGGATGACCGTTCGATCGCGCACCTCCGGCGCGGGGCGGTCGCCGCGGTAAGCCTGTTCGCGCCGCGCCAACTCCTCCTGCTCCCGAGCGGCGACGGTCGCGATCACCTCCTCCGAGATGTGTAAACCGCTCACCACCTCCTCATTGAGAACGCGCGCTCCGCCGCTGGCGAGGGCGCCCATCGCCAGCTCCTCATGGCCGGGCACGCCCAGCTTGCGGACCAGGAAGACATCTAGTGGCGCATGCAGCAACCGCGCCACCTCGAAGGCGACCGGCACGCCGCCGCGCGGCAGCGCCAGGACCAGCACATCGGGACGGTTGGCATAGGCGAGCAGCCGGTTGGAAAGGATTTGACCGGCCTCGGTTCGATCGCGAAACAACATGATGTGCCCTCCTTGCGATTCTGTCAGATAAGTATGGCAAAAAGCGCACCAAATAGCAGTCCTTCTTGGCGGGTGGCCTCGGCTCCGCCGCTTGGCGCGGGGCCGCCCACGCTCTAGGCTTGTACACTAACGAGGAGATTTTCCGTCCCCGCAGCCAGGTTTGCAAGCATGACCCACGCATGGCACTCTTTGTAACAACGCCTTGTATTATAGGGTTTATAACTGACACTTGTACCGATTTTCACCATTTTTTACACTTGAATTTACACTTTTACTGTGGTAGATTTACACTTCAGGCAAACATTTTCATCTTCGTTTTAGGGGTGTTCGCCATGCCGCGGCTTTACGAAATGAGCTGGGACAAGAGACAATCGAGATGGGTGAAGATGTACAAGGGCGAGCGGTACACGGTTGCGTGTTCCGTCCTCGGCGTGCCGGCGACGCAAGAGGCAAGCCGGGAGGCCGCTAACGCTTGGTGGCAGGCCAAGCGCGCCGAGGTTGACGCCGGTATCAAGCCGGCCCGCACACCCGCTCCGGGTGAAGACCTCGCGGCAGCTGTCAACGGCGGAGGCGATTTCTTCGGCCGCCTCGTCGAATTCTGGCGCCGCAACAAACCCGACGCCGACCCGCACGCCCTGGCCGAACTCGACATCCGGCAGGTTATCGCGAACGTCGTCCGCCAGGTCATCGCCGAGGGCTTGCCTGCGGAGTTGGCCGGCCAGCTGCCGCCCGCGCGCGTCGAGCAAGTCGAGTCCGCCGTTCGTGCCATCCACGGCGAGAGGGCCGCCGATCCGGAGCGCGCCATTGGCCATCTCATCAAGGAATGGCTCACCGTCCAGGAAGACAGCGTTGCCCTCGGCGACATGACCGCGGCCCGGTTCAGCAACGTCAAGATTCAGATGGCCCACGTTGCCGCCTACCTCGGCGCCGACGCCGACGCCGGCGCTATCGACGCGGCGAGCGTCCGGGGGTTCTACAGTCACGCGCGCGGCAAGATGAAGGCCAAGCTCGCCGGGGAGCGCAAGGGATGGTCCGCTCCCTACGCGCGCGAACTGTTCTCCACCTTCCGCCGCTGGGTCCGCTGGGTCGCGGAGCAAGGCGTTATTCCGCTGCCGCCCAACATCGCGAGCCGGTCCTTCCTGTTCGGCGACACGGCGAAGAAAATCAAGACGTGGGAGGTTGAGGACGTTCGCAGGGTTTTCGGCGAGGCGTCCGACCGAATGCGCTTGTTCATGCTCTTGATGCTCAACTGTGGCTTCACGCAGATGGACGTTGCCGACTTGCTTGACGAGGAAGTTGAGTGGAACGCCGGCCGGATTACGCGGAAGCGCAGCAAGACGGGCGACAAGGAAAGCACGCCGGAGGTTTGCTATCTGCTCTGGCCGGAAACCTTCCGCCTGCTCAAGAAATTCCGTTCCGGCGAAAAGCGCGTTCTCTTGACCGAAACCGGCCGGACGCTTCTGCGGCAAGAGCTGCGCGGCGGAAAGCTCGTCCGCGCCGATCTCATCGCCAGCAACTACGCCAAGCTGCAAATCCGCCTCGGCTTCAAGAAGCCGCTCAAGCAGCTGCGGAAGACAGCGGCGAGCTTGCTGGGGGAGAATCCGCAATACGGCCGGTTCGCTCAGTATTTCCTCGGCCATGCTCCGCAATCCATCTCCGAGCGTCATTACGTCCGCCCCTCGCAAGCGCTGTTCGACGAGGCCGTAACCTGGCTTGGCCAGCAATTCGGTTTCGCCGACTGACGCCGCGTTGATACCCCGCCGGATTGCGTGGTTTTACTCAGGCCGCGTCCGACGTCGGACGGGCGACAATCAGCCTGGCGGAATCCCCGACGCGCCGGGCGCAATCCTCTGGGTTCCGGTCGCCGAGGTCGTTGTCACTCGGCTGGGGCGCCTCTTCGCTGTTTAGTTTTGTTCGGGGGGTATAGCCCCGCGAACAGCTAAACACCCCGCAACGCCGGTCCGGTCGCCGAGGTCGTTGTCGTGCGGAGGGGTGTTGACGTTTACATCCGGCAAGCCGCGATGAAGGCCACGATTGCTACTGTTGGGCGCGGAGAACGTCGCCCACCGAGGCGGCCGACAGCGCTCGGTAGGCTATCGGCCCCGGTGGGCGCTGGCGTGCGGCCACGGCGAGCGTAGGCGACGGAGGGGATAATCGAGCATCAGACAACATCCTTGGGAGCGAAAGGAATAGTCTTCGCTTCACTCGTCTCTGGTGGGATTTCGGCGGTCTGCTCTTGCGGCGCGGTGGGCTGCTGATCCGGTTGCTCAGCATCGTCTTTCTTGAAGACGAAGACATGGCCGCACTCACAAACCTTGAGTTTGTAGCCGAGGCCGGTAGCCCCGCAGGAAGGACAGGTCTTCCCCTTGAATGTCCGCGGCTTGACAGACTCGGCGGGTTGTTTGGTCTGTTTCTCGGCTGGACGTTCCAGAACCATCTCTAAAGCCTTGACCTTCGCCCACTCTTGGAGAGCGTTAGCAAGAATGGGTCTCCACTCCTCAATGACACTGACGCTCCGGGTGCGAGTTTCGATTTTCTCAATAGCCAGCTTGATGAAATCAGACCATCGTTCACCAGACGGATCAAGCAGTTTGGCTAATTCATTCACGAGAAGGTTCTGCCGTCGCCCCCGCTCAGCGAAGGTCTTGATGAGCTGGGGCTTGAACTGCGATTTCTGGAGAAGGGTTAGGAAGTCGAGAGGGATCGGGTCGTCGGCAAGGATGTTCCAAGAAAGGAACGGCTCCTTGTCCATGATGTTGGCTTTATCAAGATCAGTGTAGAACTGCCATTGGACGCCATTGGTGTAAATGCCGAGATTGACGGACGCCTTAGCGAAGTACATCCCTAGTTGCTCGGCATACGTTTTGAGTTTCTTGCTGCACTCCTTCGCCTCCACGATGAAGACGAAAGCCGGTGGAAGGGCGAAAGCCCAATCCACCGGCGTAGCGGCCTTCTCGCCTCTCCCGAAGTCGGCCCGGTATTCCGGCAAACACTCTCTGGGATCAGCCAAATCCCAACCAAGCAGAGTGAACAGGGGGGCGATCAGGCTGGCTTTTGTGGTGGCCTCATTTCCTTGGCAGAACTCGTGCCGTTCCTTGACCTTCTTAACGTGCTGCTCCAATTGCTCTTTCACTTCGTCGATCCCCACGGCCGTAGTGAACGGTTGGTCAGTAAATCGTATAGAATTGTAACATCGTCTAATTATCAATGTCAAGAAACTGCCCGCGGCGGGATGCGGCAGCGATGATTCGCGAATAGTGGACCCTGCGGGGAGGAATTTAGTAATATGCGCATCCCTGGCGAGTCTCTAATTCCATCCGGCGGCGGCTTTTTTGCCATTTGTGAGAACGGCCCGACCGCATGAGGGCGGCGCCGATCACTTCCTCTTCCTCGATTTCGGTGCCGGCTTGTCCTCGACGCGCTTCGACGGTCCGGCCTGGCCGTGCTGATCGGCGTCGGACTTCCGAGGCCGGCCACGCTGGGGAGCCTGCGTCTCCTTTGGCTCGATCGTGAACGCGGTACAGTCCACACCCAGCGCGGCGCAGAGGGCGAGGACGGTTTCCCAGCTGGGAGAACGCCGGCCGGCTTCTAGGTGGCCAACTGCACTGAGGACGATCCCCGCCTTGTCCGCCAGTTCCTTCTGACTCAACCCTGCCTGCGCCCGCAGTTCCCGCAACCGCCCCGCGAATCTGTCCGCCAGCATGATTGACCCTCTCAGGATGGGCAACAGATTGCCCAAGAAAATACTACAACTGTAGTTGCCTCTCAAGCACTACAAATGTAGTATATCCATGTCGGGTGAGACAGACAATTCCAGCACGAAAGGGCAAGCAGATGAAGACGGCAATGCGACACAACGAACAAGTCAAGCCGGTGACGGGAACGGTGCGATGGCTCAAACCCCTGATCGTCGGAAAGACGCTCGGCAGGCTGTCCATCACGAACGCCAACGGAAAAACCGAAGAGTACGACATTCACGCCTTCATCGACGGCGACGGCGTTGTCCAGGGCTACGGGCTGGCGAAGGACGACGATGAGATTCACAGTATCGACGTAACGGCCGGGTTCGGCTGGACGTGCGATTGCCCGGATCACCAGTTCCGCAACCGCGAGTGCAAACATATCAAGGCCGTCCGCGCCGCTCTGGCTAAGTGCGGACAGATGCCGGCAGCACCGCAACGCCAGCAACCCACGCCGAAAGCCGAGAAGACCTCTCCCCAACAGCAACCCGCCACATCGGTCCACCATTGCACGCTCTGCGGCAACTACCCGGTTGAGAAAGGGGAAGACCTCTGCCGCGACTGCCTCTACCCGTTCTAACCCATACAACCACGGCGAGCGGAACGCCCATCCGCTCGCCCTTTGAAGGGCAACCCCATGAACACCGATGCGAAGCAATTGTCACTCGCCTTGACCGCGCCGTTCCCGCCGGACGCGGTTCACTTCAAGCCCCTATCCGTCAAGGGCAACAAAGCGCTCGCCGCCGCCTACCTCGACGCCAGGGCCGTGATGCAACGCCTGGATTGCGTCTTCGGGGTCGGAGGCTGGAAAGACGCCTACCGGCTGACGGACGGCGGTTCTGTCGTTTGCACGCTGTCTGTCAAGGTCGATGGCGAATGGATCGACAAGACCGATGTAGGCTCACCCAGCGAACAGCCGGACGATGGCGACAAGCTCAAAGCCGCGTTTTCCGATGCCTTGAAGCGCGCCGCCGTCAAGCTCGGCGTCGGCCGCTACCTCTATCGCCTTCCGCGTCAGTGGCTTGATTACGACCCGCAGGCACGGCGGTTCACGCGGTCGCCCCAGCTGCCCGCATGGGCATTGCCCGCCGCGAAACAATCCGCCTGATTCTATCACCAGGGCCGGCGCCTCCTACGCCGGCCTCTTCAGAGGACAAGAACATGAACGCCACCCAGAGCAAGCCCCAGACTGTCGCCCTGGCCCGCCGTGGCTTCCCTGGCATCCGCTGCCCGCTCTGCGGCAGTGAGGACGTACAGACGCTCGCACTGGACGAATTGACTACCTTCCGCTGTGCCGGATGCGAGGACGAATACACCGCAGGCGACGTGCGCGAACTGTTGTCCGCCTGGTCTGCTGTCCTCGCGTGGATCGACGCGGCCCCCGCTCAAAACTGACCAGCGATACCAGAAACACAACGGGCCGGCCTCGGCGTCTTGTCGAGGCCGGCCCGGTTCATTTTTGCGCTTCCGACATTTGCGAGGCCAGAGCGGAGATGGTACAAGAGTGAGATGTTTTTGTCATCCTCGTGAACCAAACCGGAGACGCCCATGCAACGCTGCGCCTGCCCGTCCTGTCTCGCGTCGTTCAAAGTTCCCCCGGACATCGTTGGAAAGGAAGTTACCTGCCCTCGATGCAGCTGCCGCCTTGTCGCCCGCTCCATCGGCGGGAAAACGACGCTGGCCCTGGCCGGCGTCGATGGAGCCGCTGCCACGCGGAACTTACCCGCGGCCAACTTGCCGCCACCGGCGACGGCCGATCCGTTCGCCTTCGCGCCAGCCAGCCGGCCGGCCCGGCAGAGCGGAGGATGGGGCATCGTGATTGCGTTCGGCGGGGTCGCGGTCCTCGTCGCCCTCGTCGCGGCTGCCGTCATCGCCTACCGGCTCTCGCAATCCCCAGGAGAGGCGAAACAAGCCTTGCGGGATCTGCTGCCGGCAGAAGACCGAACCCCGGTTGCCAAGATGACGGCCGACGCCTGCATAAAGGAAT
>DATBGU010000110.1:0-14909 GCA_036557825.1 Gemmataceae bacterium | reverse complement strand
GGGCGGGCGGGACGCCCGCGCTCCGGAGCGCGGGCGTCCCGCCCGCCCAACCGCGAGCGGCGCTTCGTGGATCAATGGTTCAAGAAAAATTCCGGACTGTTCAGCAGTGCCCAGAAGACGTCGGCCAGCGCCGCCTTCTTGTCTTTGCTCGCGCCGCCCTTCTCGACGTAGCGGCGATACTTCTCGGCCTCGTCCGGCCGCGGTTTGCGCGACAGCGTCGCCAGGCACAGCGTTTCGATACGGCCGTCGGTGTCGAGGAACGGCGCGTTGACGACCGCCGTCAGGAATTCGCTCCGCGACGGATTCGTGGCGGTAGCGATCACCGGACTGTTCATCAGCGCCAGCGCCTGCGGGATCGACGTTTGATACTCGGTGCGCTTGTCCTGGCTGGCGAACTTGGCCTCGAAATTGCCCTGCGGCGAATTGAAGCCGAATTGCCGGCGGTTGCGTTGAATGGGCGTGGCGGTCGCCATCATGAAACTGTCGTGCAGCTGGTCCTGCGACAGCCCCTTGATCGACATGCGCGCGAACAGACGCACATCGGGCGGCTTGGCGTCGGGGTGGACGCTGGACAGCTGATAGGTCTTGCTGAGCGTGATGGCCCGGATCATGAAGCGATAATCGTAGCCGTGGCGGACGAACTGGCGGGCCAATTCGTCGAGCAGTTCGGGATGGCTGGGTTTGTTCTCATCGTTGAAGTCGTCCACCGGCTCGATGATGCCGACGCCGAAGAAGTGCGCCCACAAACGGTTGACGGCGGCGCGGGCGAAGAACGGATTGTCCGGCGCCGTCATCCAGTCGGCCAGCGTGTTGCGTGCACTGACCTTATAGCGCCATTGCGGCTCCTTATTATCGAGAAAGCGAGCCTGGGCGACGCGCTCGGTGTTGGGGATGGGCAGTTCGCGGCGATCGGCGACCTCGCTGAGCGGCGTGTAAATGCCATTGTTGTTGTTGCCCTGGGCGCGAATGCCGCCGAAGAAGGCGGCCTGGCTCCAGAACTGCTCGCGCGTCCAGCGGCCGAACGGATGATTGTGGCACTGAGCGCACTCCAGACGCACGCCGAGAAACAGCCGGGCCGTGCTCGCCGCCAGGTCCTCCGGCTTGCCCTTCTTGGACTGGTAGAACGCCAACGGCGAAACATCGCCGCCGCCGCCGTTGTACACGGCGAACATCTGTTGTTGGTTCATCTTCAGCGGCATGGTGAGGAGATCGCGCACCATGCGGTCGAAGGAGACGTTGTCGGTGAACTCCTTGCGCAGCCAGCGTTCGATGCTGACGCTGAGGAATTGCTGCTGAAAATCGGCGACGGCCTCCGGCAACAGCAAATCGCGCCAGATGTTGCTGAAGTTGTTGATGTAACCCGGACTGTCGAGCAATCGTTCGAGGGCACGTTCGCGCTTGTCCGAGGCGGGATCGCCGAGAAAGCGGCGCGTCTCGGAGACCGAGGGAATGCGGCCGATCACGTCGAGCGAAAGGCGGCGCAGAAACGGCCCATCCTCGACGGCCGGCGCCGGCATAACCTTGTCGGCCGTCCAACGCGCCGCGATGAGTTCGTCAATTTTGGCGGCGAGGGCGCGGGCGTCCTCGCGGGATTGGCGGGCGTCCTCCTTTGGGGCCGGATCGGCCCAGGCCGGCGCGGCCAACCAGCAAAGCGCCAGCGCCGCGATCCAATAACGAGCGTGGATCATGTCGTCTTCCTCCGCGAATGAAATCACAAGTCCGTCGCGCCTCTTTTCGACCGATTATCTCCCATTCCCCTTCGGCGGGGGAGAGGATTTCTTTCTTCCCGCGTCCTCCGACGGAGCGAGAGGGGCTGGGGGCGTTGGAGGCAATCGCTTCAAAGCCGCCTTCACCTCGCTGGTAAACGAATCATCACCTCCGTCGCTGAGTCGGCGAAGCAGCCGCCGCGCTGCCGGCGTGTCGATGTGGGCCAGCACGATGACGGCGCGCAGGCGGCGCAGCGTCTCCGGATCTCCCAGGAACCCGTTCGGCCGGAATTCGTCGAGCGAAGCGAGCAAGGCATCGATACGCCGCCGCACCTCCAGCGTCGGCTTGTCGGAGCGCGCGCGTTCCAGCGCGGTCCGCGCCGCCTCTCCCGCCTTCGCCAACTGCTTCGACGCCCGCTCACGAACGACGAATCGATCGCTATCCAGTTCGACGATTAAGCGGGACAACTCCTCCGCTTTCGGTCCCGCGGCGGGTTGTACCTTACCGTCCAGAAAGACGACGGCCTCATCCCCAGCCTCGATCATCCCCGATACGGCGAGGTGCGCCCAGCCGGCGAAATCGTCCTTGAGGTCCGCCCACAACTCCGCGACACGGCCGCCCCGGATCCCTTCGGAGGCGAACACGTCCCAGACGAGCAGGGTGCCGTCCGCCATCCCGGAGACGATGTTGCGGCCGTCGGCGGTGAAGGCCAGGGGGCCAAACTTCACGCGGTCCGGCAATTTTCGCAGCAGTACTTCCTGCCCGCTGGCCATCTCATAGACGTGGAAAACATTGCTGGACGTTTCCCCCAGCACATATCGACCATCGGGAGAGACGGCGAGCCGTGTTACCGGCGGGGACGGATTGTGCCGGCTTACGCCCCACCCTATGCCTCCGAATCCCATGGAACCAGGCGGAGCCGGAGCGCGCGGCCTCTCCCGATCGGGAATGTGGAGTCCTCCTCGACTTGACTCGACCGCGACAAGAACGCCATCGGCGGAGAAGGCGGCGGGGAAACCCAGGGGAAAGCGGTCCTTGCCGGCGAATGCGGGCGAGACTTGTCCCAGGACAAAGCGCCCCTCGCCGAACCGCCAGCTGTACGACGTTTTGGTCGTGGTCACCGCCCACAAGCGATCGCCGGTTGCCGAGAAGGCGAACAGGCTAATCCATCCCGCGTCGTCGGACGCCTTGCGCAGATTTTGGATCTCGCGCCCACTCTCCGCATCCCACAAAAGAATGCCCGCCTCCTTTGCTAGGAGGTCGAGATAATCCGCGGCGAGCATTTTACCGTTTGGCGCGTAGAGCAGATCGATCGCGGTTCTGGGGTGGATAGGAGGAGATTGGATCTCGCGCCGTTGGCGCCCGGAGTCCGCGTCCCAAAGCCGGATGACGCCGCTGCTCGAACGACTGGCGAGCATCTTTCCGTCGGGGGAGAAGGTGAGACGGGCGACCGCCTCGGCGTGTCCAGGCAGCCGGCGGAGCAAGCGACGGGCGGGAAGATCCCACAAGTCGATGCGTCCATTTTCGCTGCCCGCCGCCAACAGCCGGCGGTCGGGAGACGCCGCCACGGCGGTGATGGTGGCCGTGATGGCATCGACCGCCTCGGTCGGTCCCGGAGTGTAGAGCCGGCCGGATGCCGTATGCCACAGACAGACGGTGTTGCCGGCCGCCCCCGCCAGACGAGCGCCGTCGGGCGAGAACTGAAGATGTTCCACCACCGCGCCGTCACCCACACGCGCCAGGGCACGGCTCGGTTTCGCCGCGTTCACGTTCCACAAATACACTTCGCCCGCACTGGAGACAGCCAGCGTGCGGCCGTCGGGCGATAGCGCCAGGGACGAGACGCCGCCGCGCGGATTGTCGTGTTTCAGCACGCACGTCTGCTGGCCCGTCTCGGCATCCCAGAAGCGAATCGCCGTTTCTCGCGTGCCGCCGCCGGTGAGGAGGTGCTTGCCATCCGGCGAGAAGACCAGCGCGGAAATCGTCTCCTCCTTCACGGCGAGGGCGAACAACATTTTCCGCCCCCTCACATCGAACAGGTGGACGGTTGCCTTCCCCTCGCGCGTCGCCACTCTTCGGCTGTCCGGGCTAAAAAGGATTTGCTTGACTGCCGAGCATTTGCCGATGGAACGAGGTTCCTTGCGAATGCGGGCATCCCAGTGAGGATACCATAAAACAAGGTTTCCTTGTCCGTCGGCTCCCGCCATGAATTCGCCGCTCGGCGAATAGACCACCGGACCGAGCCAGCCTTCCCGGTCCTTGGCCCGTCTCGCCGGATGGCTCATCGCGTCCGCCTTTCCTCCCACGTGCAGCAGGAAGAAAACATCGTTATTGTCCCGAATTCCAGCGGCCAGCTTGTCGCCGTCGGGGTGGAAGGACAGCGATTCCACCGAGGAGTAAAGCTTCGAATGCGTGCCGAGTTGCCGTCCCGTGTACATGCTCCACAGGCGGACGGTCGCGTCGTCGCCGCCCGTCGCCAGCATGTCGCCGTCCGGCGAGAAGACCAGACTGCGGATGCGTCCGCCGTGCCGCATCCGCGACGCGCCGAGACGAGCGATCGCGCCGGCCGGCAGCAGCTCCTCGCCCCACGCCGGCCGCGTCGCCGCCGTCCTCCGAGACGGGGACGCCGTCTGCGCGGAGGCAGCGCATCCGGCGAGCAGGAAGACCAGGGGTAGGAGGATAGCTCGTTGGGCGATCATGCGGTCGTACCTCCGAGGTCCGAAGACTCCGCGTTTGGAAGCGATCGGAACCTATTTGCTTTTCCGCGCCACCGTTCGCGCCTCCGTGTCCCATAACATCGCCGAGCCGTCCATGCTGGCCGTGGCGAGCCGTCGGCCGTCCGCCGAGAAGGCCACGGACACAATCAGTGTGCGATGGGCCTGGCCGTGCGCGACCTCCTTCCAGGTCGTCGTGTCCCAGAGTTGCAAGCTGCCGTCGCCGCGACGGCCGCCGTTGCCGTGGCCGGTCGCCAGCAGTTTACCATCCGGCGAGAACGCCAGGTGACGCACCGAAATCGAATCCTGAATCGTCGTCACCTGCTTGCCGGTCGCCACGTCCCATACGTTGACCGAGGCGGCTTTCGGCGAACACGACGCCAGTAGCTTGCCGTCCGGCGAGAACGCCACGGCCAGGGCCGGCACCTTGGCGCCGGCGAACGGCGTGCGTTCGCTGTTGGTGGCCAGATCCCACAACTTGATGCCGCCGGGCATAGCGAAGTTGCTGTCGTTGCCGGCGCACATCGCAAGCAATTTGCCGTCCGGCGAGAACGCCACGCCTTTCGCTCCTTCCGGGAGGGTCGCAACCACGGTCTTTTCCTTGGCCGTCGCCGTGTCCCACAGGCGAACCGTCTTGTCGGTACTGGCTGAGGCCAACGTCTTGCCGTCCGGCGAAAACGCCAGGCAGCGCACCCCATCCTCGTGGCCGGTCAGGACGGCGATTTCCTTGTCGTGGGTCAGATCCCAAAGGCGAATCATTTTGTCGGCGCCGCCGGTGGCGAGGATCTTACCGTCCGAGGACAGGGCGCCACAAGCGATGACGCCGGTGTGCCCCTTGAGCGTCCGCACTTTGCGGTTCCGCCAGTTCACCACGTCCCAGAGGTTGACGTCGCTGGGCAGTCCGGTCGTGCCGCCGCCGGCCGCCACGGTGCGATTGTCCGGCGAAAATGCCACGGCCTCGACCCAGTAGGGCGTCGCGGGCAAATCGATGCGCAGCTCGCCGGACGCGATGTCCCACACTTTGACCTCGCCGAACTTGTCCTGGACCGAAAACGGCTTGCCTCCGCCCGTGACCAGCATTTTGCCGTCGCCGGAGAAGGCCAGCGACAGCACCTTGCTCTTCAGCCCTCGAAGACGCTGGATGGACTTGTCGGCGCTCAGATCCCATATCTGCACGCCGCCGGGTTTGTCCGGCGAACCGCCTATTGGATCGGCGTCCGGCCCGGTGTAGGGGTTGTAGCAGGCGGCGAGCCGTTTGCCGTTCGGCGCGAACGCCACGCTATTGATCACCGCTTCCGGCGTGGACAGCTTGTCCACTTCCTTGCCGGTGGCCGCGTCCCACAGAATGACGAAGCCATCGAAGCCGCCGCTGGCGACCCGCTTGCCGTCCGGCGAAAAGGCGATCGACCGCACCGGCTTGGTATGGCCCTCCATGCGCCGGACTTCCTTGCCGGTGGCTGCGTCCCACAGACGCACCGTTTGGTCCCAGCTCGCCGAGGCCAGCGTCTTGCCGTCCGGCGACCAGGAGACGCCGAAGGCGGCGCCGGTGTGGCCCTGACAGGAAACCAACTCCTCGCCGCTGGCCACGTCCCAGACCTTGACCTCGCCCGGTTCCTGCCGGGTGTCCCAGCCGCCCGCCGCCGAGGCCAATTTCTTGCCGTCGGGAGAAAAGGCGAAGTTCCACACCCAGTTGGCGTGGCCGCGCAGCGTCGAAATCAGTTTGCCGCTGGCGCGGTCGAACAGCTTGATGGAATGATCGCCGCAGCCGACGGCCAGGAGCTTGCCGTCGCGCGAGAAGGCGAGGGCGAAGACGTTACCCGTCGGCGCTTGCAGGGCCGTCTCCTTGTGCAGCTGATTCAGCGGCCGAACCTTCACGGCACCGTCGCTGCCGGCCGTGATGAGGTTTTTGCCGTTCCGCGTGATGAGGGTGACCCAGGTCTGCTGGCCGTGATCGCGGACGATGGCGCGCGGCGGCAGCGGCGGCTTGGCGGCCGGCCAGCGCTTCGCGGTCTTGTCCGCGCTGCCGGTGAACAGCGCCTGCCCATCGGGAGCGAAGCACAGGCAAGTGACGGCGTCGTTGTGGCCGCGCAGCAGCGTCCGCTGCGCGGCGTTGATCGGATCGAGGATGCGCGTCGTCAGATCCTGGCCGCAACAAGCGAGCATGGCGCCGCGCGGCGAGAAGGCGACGCCCATCACCATGTCGCCTAGTTGAGCGGTGGCGATCTGCTTGCCGGTGTTGACGTCCCACAGGCGCAGCATGTTGTCCTCGCCGCCGGAGGCCAGGGTGCGCCCGTCCGGCGCGAACGCCAGGCAGCGCACCGCGCCCTCGTGGCCCTTCAGCGTCGTCCGCGGCTCCTTCGCTTTGCCGGGATCGCTCACGTCCCACAATTTGATGGTGCGGTCGCTGCTGGACGAGGCCAGCGTTTTGCCGTCCGGCGAAAACACCACCGAGCGCACGCCGCCGCGATGGGCCTTCAGCGTGGCGAGCAATTTGCGCTCGGCCACGTCCCACAAACAAATCGTCTTGTCGTAGCCGCCCGACGCCAATCGTTTGCCGTCGGGGCTGAAAGCCACGCTGAAAACCCAGTTATTGTGTCCCTTCAGCGTGGCCAGTTCCTTGCCGGTAGCCGTGTCCCACAGCTTGATCGTGTGGTCGAAGCCGGCCGAGGCCAGCGTTTTGCCGTCGGGTGAAAACGCCACCTGATGGACCACGTCGTCGTGCCCTTCCAGCAGGTGGAGCAGCCGGCCGCTGGTTGCGGCGAGCAGCTTGACGGTCTTTTCCTCGCCGCCGACAGCCAGCATCTTGCCGTCCGGCGAGCAAGCGATGGACAGCAAGGGGAAGAAATTCTCCGGCCGTTCCAGACGCGCTTGCAGCGTGGCGCGTTCCTTGCGCGTCGCCACGTCCCAGACCTTGACCGTCTTGTCCCAGCTTCCCGAAACCAGCGTCTTGCCGTCCGGCGTGAAGGTGAGTCCATAAACGCGCTCGCCGTGGCCCGTGAGGGTGGCCAACTCATTGCCCGTGGCCGGATCCCACAAGCGAACGGTCCTATCGTGGCTACCGGTGGCCAGTATTTTGCCGTCCGGCGCGAAGACCGCGATATCGACCTCGCCCGTGTGTCCGTTCAGGGTCCGCCGTTCCTTGCCCGTGGCGGCATCCCATAATTTGACGGTGCGGTCGTAACCGGCAGTGACGATGGTCTTGCCGTCGGGAGAAAAGCGGACCCCTTCGATCAGGGCGGTATGTCCCTTGAGGGTGAAGCGTTCCTGATAGGTTTCCAGGTTCCAGACCTTGGCCGTCAAGTCGCGGCTGCCGGAAACCAGCGTCTTGCCGTCCGGAGAAACCGCCACCGATTGCACCCAGTTGTCGTGCCCGGTCAGGGTCTTCTTCAATTGGCCGGCGGCCGCGTCCCAGACCTTGATCGTGTTGTCGAGTCCGGCGCTAATCAGCGTCTTGCTGTCGGGGGTGAAGGTCACGAAGTTAACCTTTTCCTGGTGCCCGCGCAAAACGCGGCGGACCTTGCCGGTCGAGGGGTCGCGCAGCTTGATGGTGTGGTCGAATTCGGCGGTGGCCAACGTCTTGCCGTCCGGCGCGAAGGCCACACAGCGAATCGGCAAGCTCTCGGCAACGGCGACCCGTTCGCGGCCGGGTTCCAGATCCCAGAGGTACAAATCGCCGCGTTCGGTGCTCAAGCCGCCGCTGCCGACGGCCAATGTTTTGCCGTCGGGCGAGACGGCCACGGACCACACCTCGCCGCCGCCACCTTGCAGCGTCACCGGCTGCGTCTCGACGGTCTTCGGCTCTTCGGCGGCGGGCTTGACGTCGGTCTCCTTCGCGTCCTCGTTCGGGCGCGGCTGCGGCCGAGCGCGGCCGGGAACCAAGGGAAGCAGGACCAGAGCGAGGATGAGCAGGGCGAGACGGCCGGCCGGATGCAGGCCGCGCGGCGTGGTGCCGTGCATAATCATCGTCAATCTCCGCTTGAGCGAATACATGCGTCCGAACCCGCTGGCCGACGGCGGCAGAATCACCCGCACCCCGGCCAGGAAATCGACTGTCGTCAGCAGCGCCCCCGCGTAGGCCGGCGCCGCTTGCGGCAGTTCGCTCACCACCCAGGCGTCGCAGCATTCTTCCTCAACAGCGTGCAGCGCCCGGCAGGCGTACCACACGAGCGGGTTCCACCAGTAAAACCCCAACGCGAGCCATTCGATGGCGCGAACCCAATGATCGCGCCGGCACAGATGGGCCAGCTCGTGAATCAGCAGGGCGTCGCGGCTGTCGTCGCTCAGCTGGTCCAGCAGCGCGCGCGGGAAGAACAAACGAGGGCGACCGCCCACCGCCCACAAGAGTGGAGGCAGGGAGCCAGGCAGCAACCAGACCGTTGGGCCGCGCGACAATCCCAGGCGACGGGCCAGTTCGTCCGCGCGTTCTTGCAGAAATGCCGGGGCAGACTCGGCGTAGCGCAGCAGGCGATGGAAGCGGACGACGCGGCGTCCCGTCACGGCGAACCACAGAGCGCAGCCGGTCAACCACACGGCGCAGGCGGCGTCGAACAGCCAGCCGGGAACTGACAGGCCATTGTCACCACGAGCATTCGCGGTCGCGGCGATGACGGGCGATGACTCCTCCTCGGCCGGCGTGGAGAGGTCGGTCGCTTCCTCGGCCGCGACCGGATCGTCCGCGTCTTCGGGCGGCGGCGGCAGTTCGCCCGACTCGCTGGCGTCGGCCAGAGCCTTGCTGTTGGTGAACTTGCGACCGGGTACAGCCGATCGTCTGCCGGCGGGAATGGCGGCATGAGCGTACGCACGCGGCGGAGCGGGCGAGACAACGGCCGGCCTGGGTTCCTCTGCCGGCGCCAGCACCGGCAGGGACACCAGCGGCGGCGTCAGCAGTTTCAGAAGCACCAGCACCCACAGGGCGTGGACGAGGGCGGGCCGGCGACTCCCTCGCCGCGCCGCCAGCGCCCCAAGTGCCAGGACGCCGGCCAAAAAGGCGTTCAGCAAGCCGATTTCCACCAGGGTGCGCACGCGAAGCTCCTTTCGACGAGCCGGGTCACTGGGGGCCTTGCTCCTTGTCCCCGCGCCCCTTGCTGTGAGGGTCTCGTTTGAGATGATCGAGAAAGGACCGCAACTCCTGCCGTTCTTCGGAATTGAACTGTTCGCTCTTGAGCAGGTGCAGAAGCAACGGCGCCATCGAGCCGCCGCACAGCTTCTCGGCCATGGCTCGCAGCCGCCAACCGATCAGCGTGGCGCGGTCGATGACAGAGGTGAAATGGTGCGGCCACGTCGCGCGGTCGCGGCGGACGCAGCCCTTCGCCTCCAGGCGCTCCAGTAGTTTCTGCACCGTGCCGTAATGGGCCGCCGTGCCCTCCGGATAGAGGATGTCCGCGATCTGACGGATCGTCCGCGTGCCCTGCTCCCACAAGGTTTGCAGGACCGACAACTCCGCGTCAGTGACATCGAGCGGCCGTTCGTCCATGATCGTCTACCCACTTTCAGAAGTGAACAGACGCGAATTTAAGACAGCGCGTCTGACTTGTCAAGCAAATTCTGAGAGAATTGTCAGATCGCCCTCGCCGGCGCTTCGGATGAGTTAGCGCCGCTCCCACCAGGCGCACCAGGCCAGCAATCCCAACAGCAGGTACGCTGTCAGCGTGGCCGGCCACGATTTCGACACGAACTTCAAGGCGCTGCCGGCGTACTTGTTGAGCCGCACGTGCACGCCCATGAAATCGACGCTGTAAATCTCGTCGAGGACCAGGTGCGACAAAAAGCCGAGCATGACGGCCCCGGCGAGAAAGAGACGCAGCCGCGGATTGTCGCTGGGATAGGCCAGGTACGTCGCCAAGCCGGCGATCAGTAGCGCCGGCACGCTGTGGAACATGCCGCGATGAACGGTGAAGCGTTTGAATATATCGGACAAACTGTAGCGGATAAAGAGGTAAATGGCCGCGAGGACGACGAGCGTTTGCTCGGTGGATTGATGGCAATACCCGTAGACGCGGCGGAACAGAAGGAAGGGAGCGACGGCGGCGGAGACGCCGAACAGTTCGCGCACCGGTACGCCGCTGTCGCTGTCGAGGTCCGGCAGCAGTCCGCCCAGTGTCGTCAGCCCCGCCGCCACCAACGCCGGGCCCCAATCGTAGTGCCACTCGAAGAAGGAGAGACTACCGTAGCCGACGCCGAGCAGCCCGGCAAAGGTCAGGTGTCCGCGATAACTAGCCATGAGCGATCCTTTGAGCGTTTCCAGCCCATTATTCCCACCCTGATCGCCCCCGACAAGACGATCATCCTCCGGGCGAATCGGCCAGCGTCCTTGTTCTGTTCCGGGAGCGGAAAAAAGTGTATAAAACGGAACCCGACCGAGGAATAGTTCAATAGAAGATCGGCTCCATCATCCGGCAAGGAGGCCCGATGGCGATCAATCCGATGCGCAAGATCCTCCAGCACCTCCAGCGAAGCGCCTTTCCGAGCGACGGAGCGGGACTGAGTGACGGCCAACTGCTGGAGCGCTACCTACATCATCGCGAGGACGCCGCCTTCGCCGCCCTGGTGCGTCGGCACGGCCCCATGGTGATGAACGTTTGCCGCCGCGTCCTGGGCAACCACCACGACGCCGAGGACGCCTTTCAGGCTTCCTTCCTCGTCCTCGTCCGCAAGGCCGCCGCCGTCGTGCCGCGCGAGCGCGTCGCCAACTTCCTCTACGGCGTGGCCCACACCACCGCCTTGCGCGCCAGAGGACTGATCGCCAAGCGGCGAGCGCGCGAAAAGCAGGTTGCGGAAATGCCCGAACCGGAAGCCAGACCGCAAGAGTTGTGGGACGATTTGCCGCCGCTCTTGGACCGGGAGTTGAGCCGTCTGCCCGACAAGTACCGTATTCCCATCATCCTGTGCGATCTGGAGGACCGGCCCATCAAGGAGGCAGCGAAGCAGTTGGGTTGGCCGCAAGGAACGCTGGCGGGGCGGTTGGCGCGGGCGCGAGTGATGCTGGCCAAGCGACTCGCGCGGCATGGTCTGACCGTATCGGGCGGAGCGTTGGGGCTATTGCTGTCGCAACAGGCGCGCTCGGCGTTGGTGCCGGCGCGACTGATTGGTGGCACGATGGAAGCCGCGAGGCTGTTCGCGGCCGGACAAGCGACGCCGGGGTTAATCTCGGCCCCGGTGGTCGCGCTGACGGAAGGAGTCCTGAAAACGATGTTCCTGACCAAGCTGAAGATCGCAACGACGGTCGTGATGGTGGCGGCGGCGGCGCTTTCCGCGACTGGGGGCTTCTATCAAGCCGTTGCCGGCGACACGCCGCGAGCGGAGACGCGACCGGCCGAACGACCTCCCGCTCCTCGGCAGCCCGTCGCGGCCAAGACCGACGTGCGGCCGGCGCAGACGGACCTCGATCGCTTGCAAGGAGTCTGGTCGGTCGTCTCGATAGAGAGTGATGGCAAGCCTAGGAAGCTCGAAAAGGCCGTGTTCATGGTTGATGGCAAGAGAGCGTGCTGGCAAACCCGCGACAGCGAAATCCAAGGCGGCTTGTATTTGAACCCCTCCCGCGCCCCGAAGACCTACGACCTAGCGATGAGCACGAAGACGATTGAGGGCATCTACTCGTTGGACGGCGATACCCTACGATTGTGTTATGGCTTCAAAGAAGAGGGGAAAAGGCCGACGCGCTTTGCCACCAAGAAGGGAGATCAGCAAGTTTTCGTCGTGTTGAAAAGACTCCACCCAGGCAATGTCTTCCCCTTCCGGCGGGCCGATGGCACCCGAGCATTTCCCACCCTCATCGAGAAGGAAAATATACCAGCGCAACCGCCGCCGACCGTTCGCGCTCCGCAACCTTCGCAACCCGCGGCGGCCGACGTGCCGAAAGCGACGCCGCCGGTAGAGACGAAATCGCCCCATGCGGGTCTCCCAGAGGCGGCCGCGCGGGAGGAGCCGCACGCCAAAAACGAGTTGCCGGATGGTCCCATGCCTCGGCAAGTCCTGGTCCGTCTGGAAAAGGGACAGCTCTCGGTGGAAACCCCGGATGTGGGCTACGAACCGATTACCGTGATGCCGGAGGGGAAAAACTACTCTGTCACGTCGTATCAGGCGGTTTATGTTCGGCGGACGCGGCACTATCGCCCCGATATGCTCAAGGTCTACGACATGAAAGGCAAACGCATCGATGCCAAGCAACTGCCGAAACTGCTGAAGAAGGAAACGGTCGCCCTCTTTGCGTCCACCGAGCAGGCAGCCGACCCGCTCAACCTCCGCCTGTTTAAGGAAGGGACGCTCCTTTTCGTCCTTCCCTCCGGCCCAACGCCGCCGGCGCCGGCGGTTGCCATCCCGCCGCCCGGCGCCGCGATCCTCCCCGCTCCTCCGACCGTCGAAGCTGAGCCGAGCACCCCGATCCCGCCTCCTGCTCCTGCTTCGCCGGCCCCGTATGCCCCGCCCATTCGGCTTGCTCCTCGTGAACCTGCTCCCGCAAGCAGTCCGGCGGAGTCCCCCCGCCCTATCCGGCGAACTGTGCCGAAGCCGTAAGCGCGAGATGATCGAAGGAACGACTAGCCCGGAGCGCCAGCGACGGGCGCCCGTCGCTGGCGCTCCGGGCTAGTCGGCAAAATTAGTGCTCCGACGGATAGAATCCCTTGCCCTCCGCTGCCAACTGCCGCATCTGCTCCGTCGGTTGGAAACGCGGTCCCAGGCGCTCATACGCCTTCAGTTTCTCGATCACCTTCGCCATGCCCAGCGAATCGGCCCAGCGCAGGATGCCGCCGCGGAACGGCGGGAACCCGATGCCGAGTATCAAACCCATGTCCACATCGCCCGGCTCGCGCACAATGCCCTCCGTCAGCACGCGACTCGCCTCCGTCAACATCGGTAGAAACAAGCGATCCGTAATCTCCTCGTTGCCGATCTCGCGCTGTCCCGTGTGGCACTTCGCCAGGATCGCCGCGAAGGCGGGATCGTCGGCGCCGCGCGGTCCCTTGGCGTAGCTGTAGAAACCGGAGCCGGATTTCTGGCCCAATCGCCCGGCCGCAACCAGCTCATCGAGAATGCGCGTCGGCGCCGCGCGATCGGCGAAGGCGGTATTGATGACCCGGCCCGCGTACAGCGACGTATCCAGACCGACAAGATCATTCAGGGTGATCGGCCCCATCGGCATGCCGAAGCTTGTCGCCGCCTTGTCGATGGCGCGCGGGCTGGCCCCTTCTTGCAGCAGCACCAGCGATTCGTTCAGGTACGGAAACAGAATGCGATTGACCAGAAAGCCGGGACAATCGCGCACCACGATCGGCGTCTTGCTGATGCGCTTGGCCAGGGCGACGAGTGTGGCCACGGTGGCGTCGCTGGTCTTGTCGCCGCGGATGACCTCGACGAGCTGCATGCGATCGACGGGATTGAAGAAGTGCATACCGGCGAAGTTCTCGGGATGCTCGACGGACTTCGCCATGCGCGAAATCGAGATGGTCGAGGTGTTCGAGGCGAGGATCGCGCCCGGCTTGAGCATCTTTTGCACTTCGCGGTACGTTTGCACCTTCGCTTCCTCGTTCTCGACGATCGCCTCGATGACGACGTCGCGGTCGGTCAGCGCGCTGAGCGTCATGCCGGTGCTGAGACGCGCCAGCGCGGCGGCGGCGTCGGCGGGCGTCATGCGGCCGATCTCGACGCGGCCGTACAAACTCTTCGTGATGGCGCCGACGCCCTTCTCCAGCGCCGGCGGCACGTTGTCGATCATTAGCGCCGGCACGCCGCGGCGGACGTGCGCTCCGGCGATGCCCGCGCCCATGATGCCGGCGCCGAGGACGCCGACCGCGTTGACCGTCTTCGGTTTCACGTTCGTATCGCCGACGCCGGGGTCTTTTTGCAACCGCTGCGTCATGAAGAACACGGCGATCAGGTTGCGCGAGATCGGACTGCCGACCAGCTTGACGAACTGGTCCGTCTCGGCCTTCAGGCCGTCCACCAGCGGCAGATTGCATCCCTTGGCGATGGCGTCGAGCGCAGCCAGCGGCGCGGGGTAGTGACCGCCGGTCTTGGCCAAAACCTGGGCGCGGGCGACGGCGAACGTGAACGATTGCTGCTCCTCGCTCAGTCCGACCGGCTGCTGCTTGCGCTTACGGGCCGCCTTCCAATCGTCCGATTGCCGCGCCCACTGGATGAGCCGCACCGCCTCCTCTTGCAGACGCTCCGGCGGCACGGCGTCGAAGACGAGGCCGATTTGGCGAGCACGGTCGGCCTTGGCCGCCTCGCCGGCGCAGATCATCTCAGCGGCCAGCGACGGCCCGATGAGCCGCGTCATCCGCTGCGTGCCGCCCCAGCCGGGGATGAGGCCGATCTTCGTCTCCGGCAATCCGATCTCGGTTTTTGGATGCGTGCTCGCGAGCCGGTAGTCGAAGCCCATCGCCAACTCCAGACCGCCGCCCATGCATGCCCCTTCGATGGCGGCGACGGTCGGATATGGCAGCGCCTCAACGGCGGCGATGAGATCGAGACCACGCTTCACCAGCTTGCGGT
>DATBGU010000109.1:0-50069 GCA_036557825.1 Gemmataceae bacterium | reverse complement strand
GTTGCATGGCTTTGGGCGGTTACGGCGTCGGCTCGATCGCCTCTCGGAGATTCAGGAGGCATTCCTCCGTTTAGGTTGCTCGTTAATTTGTTTGAGGTTCTTGACCCCATAACAATTTCATTTTTTCCGAACGCTCTAAGCTGGACGAAGTACCGGACGACCTGCGCAAGGTTGCCAAGGGTGCCGACCTTGAGGTCGCGCGTCGTGCTCGGGCCGTCATCACCCTGATTACCAACCGTGCGGAAGAAAGAGCGTTCCAGCGAATGCTCCGCCAACTGCACCAGATCGAACTCGATCGTTTCGTCCGCCGAATGGTTACGGAGAAGGGGTTCGCCAGCGAACAGAAATGGAAGATCATTCAAGCGATCGCGACGGCCGCAACGGCCGAGTCCAACAAATTAGCGAAGCGCCGATTCCCCGCGTCCGATTTCACCGTTAACACCATGCGGCACTCGCTCTTCAACAGCGAGACCCGTAATCTCGGGTCGGCGCACCGATCGACCGTGTTGAGCGCCGGAACAACCCCTTACATCACCAGCGTGTCGAATTCTCTGCTTATCGTCGATGGCGATTTCACGGGCGCCACCGGCATTGACAACTCCCTCCTGATCGTGCGCGGCAACGTCGGACGCGTTACGGGCGTATCCAACAGCATCATCCTGGCGACAGGTTACTGGCAAGGCGCCACCGTCTGTCGCGACAGCTTGGTGCAAGTGAAGAATCAGCGGATACGGTTCACCGGCTCGCGCGACAGTGTTCTGATCAACACCGCGATCCGAACGACCGGCGACACGAACAGTCGAGTTCTCCACACCGACAAGGCGCCGTTGTCGCTGGTGAAATTCAGTCCGCGACCGTCCGATGACCAACTCGTCTGGAGTCAGGAGGTCAACAACCTGACGGTAGCCATCGCGCCTGGCGGTCGGAAAGATCAATTTCTTATCCGCTGGAAAAACACCGGCAAGGAAGCGTTGCAGCTTCCCTGGGTCCGCTTCAATTCGCACATAATCGACGTCCATCGCGATGATCTTTTGGACCACGTATTTCTGAAAGGCTCAGACGGCAAACCCGTTCCCGCTCGGCAATACGCGGCGCAAGGCGGCGGTCGACGGTCGCTCGAGCCTTCCGTTATCCTTGGGCCGGGTCAGACGCACGAGGAAACGATCGACCTGTGGTCCTACGTAGAGAAGCCGGAAGCCCCTGGAAAATATCAACTGGAGATTGAGCTGGACATCGACCAGGGACGCCGGGGACGAGAATTGGAAGTGCCCACGTGGTCGGGGAAGATTGCGTCGAAGGCGATCGAGGTTTCCGTCGGCAAGTGACGTCTCCGGCGAAGAGTCGCGGGACAGATTGAGAGGGCCCGCCCAAATGAGCCGCTTGCGGCTTAGCGCGTCGGGGCGCTAAGCCGCAAGCGGCTTTCGGTTCCAGCCCTTTATCGCTTGGGCCAGTTCAGGTGTTTGTGCAGAAAGTCGAAAGTGCCCCGACCGTTGATCGTGTGGCCTCCGTCGAAAAACTCGATGGCCGTGCGTTCGCCGAGTCCGAGACGATCGTACAATCGCCGCACCTTGGCGTACTCGGAGGCCACCCACTCGTCCGGCGCGACGCCGTCGTCGTGGCCGCGCTCGACCATGAACGGCCGCGGCGCCATCAACGCCGCCATCTCCGCGTAGTTGAACGTCCGGCCCATGTCGAAGTACGGCATCTCCCATTCGACCGTGAACATGAAACTATACTTGCGATCCGTGGAGGCCACCTTCCGCGCCCAGTCGTTGAAGTCCGCCGAGCAGATCGACAGGCAATAGCTCTCCAGCAGCGGCGGCACGCGCACGGCCGTCTCGCCGCCATAGCTGAGTCCGTAAAAGGCGATGCGTTTGCCATCGACCTGCGGTAGCGTTTGCAGCCAGTTGAGGATTTGCGTGTGCTGCGCCAGGATGAAGGAGAACAGCGACGCCTTGACGGTGTTGGCCTTGCGGCTGAGGAAGCGATAGCGGTCCTCGCCGCGATAGGGGTTGTGCGGCGCGAACGCGATGAAGCCGCGCTCCGCCAAGCGGGCCGCGAAGTCGTGGTAAGCGCGGTGATCGCCCTCGATGACGTCTTTGGGCAAACCGTTGCGGCCGTGCTGGCACACGACGACCGGCCGCTTCTCGCCCGGCTTGATGTCCTTGGGCAACAGCAGCACGCCCCAGGCGAGCACATCGGAATGCACGTCCAGCACCACCTCGTAACCGACCCATTTCTCACGGTCGTAAATCTTGCGGGTACGCGGTTTCGGCGGCAGCAAGGGACCGTCGAGCTTGCCGAGCACTTCGTTCCACAGATGCTCGCGATAGCGCGGCGTCTGTTCCACGAATCGATCGAGGATGCGCGGTCCCGGTGCCGGGTTCAGCGAAAAGAAGCGTTCGCGGATGCGGTCGGAGGCGTGGACCATCCGCTGGACGTGGCGCTCCAACTCCTGAACCTGATGCCGCTGCCGGGCCGCCGGATCGAAGTGTTTGCGGCGGTCGGCGGGAAGATCGCCGGACAGTTTCATGGGCGACTCACTGCCGAGCATCCGAGCAAATGCTTGCAGCGCCGCAGCGGAGCCGGGGCCGGTCGTCTCGCCTTCCTTGCCGGTCACGAGGCGGCGGCGTTGAAAACCATCGGGAAGAAGCGTGTCGATGCGGCGGAACTCGGCGCGCACCGAGGCCAGCGCCGGCGTGCGGATCGACCCCGCGGCGGCGCCGCCGCGCCGACCGGGACGCACCGCCGGCGGACCCTTCACCGCCGGGGCCGCGCTGTGCTCCACAACCAGACCGCGCGGAGCGATCAGTGTGGCGATCTCGGCGTCACCGAATTCGCGCAGAAGCCCCCAGACATTGCGGTAAATCGGCTCCTCCCAGGTGCGTTGCCGCGAATCGAAATAGCCGCTCACCAGACAGGCGTCGATGCGAGGATCGAGCGCCGCCGCGTAGAAGGCGAGCAACCCGCCCTCGCCGTAACCGGCCACCCCGACCCGCGCGCCTGGGCCGGAGCGTTCCTTGAACCAGTCCACGACGGCGAGAACTTTCTGCACTTCGTAACCGAGGATGTGCCGGCCCATGTGGTAGGCTTGTCGATAAATCCACTCGCGATGGGGCTGATTGGTCCAGGCGACCTCGTCGTGGCCCGACCAACGGTCGTCGCGGTCGATCAGAACCGGCACCACGACGCGGAAGCCATTTTCGACGAGGCGGCGAGCGAATTGGCTCTTCCTGTCCACTCCCGGAGCCAGTCCCGCCAGCTGCTCCGGCGTCTGGTCCGCGTCCGGCAGCGCGATCGCGTCCGCTGTCGGCTCGCCCTTCGGCTCCAGAAGCAGTCCTTCGCCCCAGACGCCGTCGAGGACCGGCCAGCGGATTTGATGGATTCGATAGCCGTCCCTCTCAGCGACCAGGGCCGGTTCGTCGTCCGCGCCGAAGCGCTCCACGCGCACGGGCAAACGCGGATCGTCCGCGCCGAGGATTTGTCGCAATCGCCGGCGATTGGGCCGCGTCGATCGCTCGTAGGCCGCCGCGGAGGAGGCGTCGCGCTTCCAGTGGCGCGAGCGTTTCGCGACCGACTGCTCGATCTGTTTTTCGATGTAACGGTGCAAGCCGTCCATCATCCGCACATCGAGATCGCCCTGCCAGGTTAGCGGCGCGCTGTCCGGCAGGGGAGCAACCTCCTCCGCAGCGCCGACGTACGCGGTCAGGAGGAGAAGGACGACGGCACGACAACGCGGCAAAGTCATGAGCAGGCCCTCTTCGCGGGCAGTAGCGGGCAATCCGGCATTCCATCGGAGCGAGGAACATCCGCCCTCAGCCGATTCTACAGCACGAACCGGCCGCGAGCATCCGCGCGATTTTTTCCCGGTCTGTACTGTTCGTTTCCCTTAACTCTTCACTTAACAGTGTAAACCTTCCGATACGGCGAAGGCGTACGGGCTTCCGGAAGCGGCCCTGGGCAATGCAGATCGATGCGCTCATTTGATTACGCCATAATATGTGTTCGCGTATATCTTTGCGTCTTAAAATAGATAATATCTATCCCTTATTTGAATGACCCTTCTTCCTTTGGCACCGTCCTTGCTAATCTGCTCTCTCGTCTTGAAGCCACGATTTTTGGGAGTCAATTCGTAGATCCACATTCCTTTCTGCCCCCCACGGATTTTCGGAGTGCCTGATGAGAGCTTCCCGGTCCAAACCATTCACGGTCCGACCCATGCTGGAACAACTTGAGTCGCGCGATATGCCCTCGGCCCTTGGCGCGGTGCTGCCCTTCGTCATCGACCGGGCGATCGTCGAGAAGGGATTGAAGAATTCCGGCGGCTGGACTTCCAATTTCCAGACCGATTTCAACCAGCTTCAGTCGGACATCAAAACCTTCGGTCCGACGAACCCCCAGGTGACCTCCGATCTGTCACGAACGATGGCCGATTACGGCTTCGCACAGCAGACGTTTAACCTCGCCGACAACACCGTCGAGTTGGCGAAAGCCGGGCTGGCGTTCGGGATGGCCAACGGCTTCTTCGACCAGTCGGATGTCGTGTCCATCTTATTCTCGATAAGGCAAATCGACAGCTTGGCGGCCACCACCGCCGCTCAGAAGAACACGGTGAACACCCTCGCCAATACGCCCTTCGCCAACGGAGTCTCTCTGGGAGGCTCGACCACCATCGCCAGCCTGTCGCGCGCTCCTTACATCCCTTGACAGTTCGGCGGGTTGTCGTTGGCCCGACCGATTCGGGTTGGAACGCGCGATCGGGCGTTTCGTGCTATCAAGGCAGTCGTCCTCAGACCGGGCACGTTGTTCCGGTGGGGATGGCCGGCAGATCGTAGGGGATCCGGAGGGTGACATGGCGGCCAAGACCTCGAATGACTCTGACGCCGGCTCCAAAGAGCCACTCGTTGACAATCTTCCGCAATTCCTCGGGCTTGTCCGAGGCGGCAAACGCGCCATCCTGTGGTCGGCGGGCATTTGCCTGGGACTGGCCCTCCTCTACCTGATCGTCTCGCCGCCCTTGTACGAGGCGACGACGCAGCTGCTCGTCCTGCGTCAGAGCAAGAAAACGCCGAACGTCTCCGGCAAACTCGACGCCATGCAGGCCATGGAAGGCAGCGGATTATTGCAGGACGACTTCGTGCCGACGCAGATCGCCATCGTCCGCAGTCCCGAAGTCATCCGCCGCGCCATCGACGCTGTCGGGCTGGACAATCTCCCCACCCTCAAACGGAGGACGAAAGAGGACGAGGATCCGGCGCAGGTGGCCATCAAGAACTATTTGCGCGTGAAACGGCCGGACCTGAAGGCGAAGGTGATCCGCATCGACTACCGCGCCCGCGGCGAGGACGAAGCGGTGCGAATGCTTGAGGCCATCACGGCCAGCTACCGGAAGTTCCTGACCGAGCATTACGAACGAGACACCCACCTCGTTACGGTCCTCGACAAGGCCCGCAGCGAGATGAGCGGCGAACTGGCCCAGGCCGAGCGGAAGTACGCGGAATTTCGCCAGAAGCATCCGCTGGTCAGCACGGACAAGGAGGGGCACTCATTGCTGCTGGCGCGACTGGGGCGCTGGGACGGAGCGCGGAACCAATTGCACCTGCGCGAAGTGCAGCTGCAAGGCCAACTCGAACTGGCACAAAAGCTGTCGCGGCAGGGCGCCGGCTTGTGGGCCATCGCCCACATCATGGGACAGCTGTCCGGCGACACCGGCGACAAGAACGGCTTGCTGAGCTACTCCACCAACGTGGCCCAGATGACTTCCTGGGACTACGTCAAGCAGTTGAGCCTGGAGCAGCAGGAGCTGGCCGAACGCTACGGGCCGCAATACTCGCGGGTCCAGGAGATCCAGGAGCGAATCGCCCGCATTCAAGAGCGCGTGCGCACGTCGCGCGGCGAAATGGAGCGGGCCGACATCAAGGATCTGTTGACGGCGCTGGAGCAAGGTCTGAAGGCCAGCCAAGCTATCCGGGCGGAGTTGGATCGCGACTTCACCGCCGACAAGGCGCAAGAGAGCGACTTGATCGAGGAAACCCGATTGCGAAACGAGGTCGAGCGGCGAATGCTGCTGTTCAACTTCACTCTGAATCAACTCAAGCAGGCTGAGGTCGCCCGCGATTTCGAGTCCGTCAACACCGATGCCGTCGAGTCGGTCAACATTCCCGATCGCCGGCTGTGGTGGCGATATCTCCTCGTGGTGGCGGCAGCCCTGATGTTCGGCCTGTCGGCAGGAACCCTGTTGGTCCTGGGCCGGGAGAAATATCGTCCGCACCTGCGTTCGGAACCGCAGGTGCGTCGGACGCTGGGACTGGCCGTGGTCGGCCGGCTGCCCTCTCTGCACGGCCGGCCCAGCGCGCGCGCCGGCCTTGCCGCCGCGACGACCGAGGACCAGCGCGATCGGGCCTCCCTGCACACCAACCTCGACCTGCTGCGCCGTCGCCGGCTCGGACTCAAGGTCGTGCTGGTCGCCGGCCCGCGCGCCGGCGCGGGGGCGACGATGACGGCCAGCAACCTCGCCGTCAGCCTGGCGCGGGCCGGACAACGGACCCTGCTCATCGATGCGGACCTGCGGCAGTCTTCCGTGGCCCGGCTGCATGCCCTGGCCGTGGATCGGGGGCTGAATCAGATCTTGCAGGGCGAGGCGCCCATTTCCAAGGTGATCCAGCGCTGCCCCGTCGAGAAACTCGATGCCCTCGCCGCCGGTGCGGAAGTTGTCAGCAGCACGCCGCTGCTGCTGTCGCCTCGCTTGAAGAACCTTCTGACGGAGGTGCGCGGCCATTATGACGTGGTGATCGTGGACTCGCCGGCGGTACTGGAAAGCCCGGATGCGTGCATCCTGGCCCCGCTGGCGGACGGCGTCTTGCTGGTGGTGCGCGACGGGGCGACGGGGCGCGCGGACGCCGAGGACGCGGTGCGGCTGCTGCGGAAAATGAAGGCTCCTCTGCTGGGCGCAATCTTCAACGATGCCCAAGGCCCGGCGATCCATGAAGCCGATCGCGTCGCCGACCTGCTCGCCGGCATCGATGCGCCCGAGGAAAGCACGGATTCGGAAGAGACGGGACGCGAACCTTGTCCGGCGCGGGAAGTGATCCGCAATGGACACGCGGATCGGTAGGGATGACGGACGAACACAACGGAGAAATGGACGCTGGGAGGTCGAATCATGTTGCGCAAGGTAATCGTTTCGCTGGTTGTGCTGCCGCTCTTGACCCTGACGATTTCGTCGGCGCCGCCCACTCCCCCTTCCTCCGCGGAGGCGGTCCTGCTGCGGCGCTGCAAGGCGGAGTATCGCCACGCCACCGAGCTTGACGCCCCCGCGCCCGGAATCCTCCAGGATTGTCTTGTGGAGTTGGGCGACAAGGTGAAAGCCGGGCAGGTGCTGGGACGGCTCCAGGACAAGGAACAGCGCGCCGAGATGGAACGGTCCAAGTTCGAGGCCGAAAGTATGGCCTCCGTTCGCACGGCCGAATCGAGGTACACCCTCGCCCGGACCAAGCATCGTTACGCCCGCGATCTGTTCCAACGAAACGCGATCGGCAAAGAGGAGTACGAGGTCGCCAAGCAGGAAGAGGAAACGGCCCGGCTGGCGCTGGAGGAAGTGAAAGCCGCTCATCGCGTGGCGGAGCTGCGCTACAAGCAGGCCGAGGTGGCCGTTCGCGCCCGTGAGATTGTCAGCCCGCACGACGGGGTCGTCGTGCAGATCGTCCGACGACCGGGAGAAGCCATGTCCTCCCTTGGCAAAGAACCCGTCGTCCGACGCGCGGGCGAAGCCGTGTCCGCGCTGCCCAAAGACCCGATCTTTCGGGTGGTCAACGCCGAGGTGCTGCGCGTGACCGGCTACCTCGACGCGGGAGACGCCTGGCGCGTCCATGCGGGGCAGTCGGTGTGCGTGACCCCCGAGACGGCCGGCCCCGCCCTGCCCATCCAGAGCGAGGTCTTCACCGGCCAGGTGGTCTTCGTGGACAGCGAGATAGACCCGCGGACGCGCACCTGCCGCGTGGTCGCCGAGGTCAAGAACCGCAAGGGACTGCTTCGCGCGGGGCTGGATCTCCAGATGGAGATCCTCCTGGCGCCGGTGACGCCGGCCAAGTCGGCCGCTCGATGAACTGGTGGTGAGGACATCAAGGCTCCAAGGGAAGAGGTATGGTTCCGCAAGGGGAGCAGTCCATCGCTACCGGCTTCCGCCTGGGACGGCCGTTGAACGGACGACGGTCGATCGGAAGCGAGCCGTCGCGGCTGTCCTTGCGACAAAACTTCCTGTGGTCGCTGGTCGGCAACGTCTCGTACGCCGCCTGCCAATGGGGCGTACTGGTGTGCCTGGCCAAGCTCGGCAGCCCGGAGATCGTCGGCCGATTCGGTTTGGCCTTGGCCGTCACCGGGCCGGTGATCCTCCTCAGCCAGTTGCAGCTGCGCGACGTGTTCGTCACCGACAGCAAGCGGAAGTTCGGCTTCGGAGAATACCTTTCTCTTCGATTGATCCTAACGGCGGCGGCCGTCGCCGCGATCGCCGGCTTGGCTTGGGCTGGGGGGTACGCCGCCGAGACGATGCTGGTCGTGCTGGCCGTCGGTCTTGGCAAGGCGGCCGAGTCGATCGCGGATGTGTTCTATGCTTGCTTTCAGCGGCACGAGCGGATGGACCGAATCGCCCGAGCGCTGATGCTTCAAGGCGCGCTGTCCCTGGCGGCGGTGGGGACGGTGATGGCGCTGTTGGGAAGCGTCGGCTGGTCGGCCGTCGGTTGGGCCGCCGCCGCCGGAGTGATCCTGGGGCTGTATACCCTGCCGAGCGCGCGGCGTTTGGCCCGTGAAGAGGGCCGACTGAGTGAAGCAACAGAAACAAGCAACGGAGACAAGGGGACGCGGCCGCGGGGGGAGGTGCGAAGGCTCGCCGAGTTGGCCTGGTTCGCCTTGCCGCTGGGAGTGGTGATGATGCTCATCTCGTTACAGGTGAACATCCCGCGCTGCTACCTGGATGGGTATCGGGGCGAGGCCGAGCTGGGGATCTACACGGCCCTGGCGCACCTGACGGCCTCGGGAAACATGGTGATGCAGGCGCTGGGACAGTCGGCCATTCCCAGACTGGCACGGCATTACGCCGCCGGTGATGGAGGGGCGTTTCGGCGACTGCTGCTGCGCTTGCTCGGCATCGGGCTTGTCGCCGGAATGACCGGACTGCTGCTCGTCGCCGTCGCCGGAGCGCCGCTGCTGAGACTGTTGTACACGGAGGAATACGCCGGGAACGTGGGAACGCTGGGACTGCTGGCGGCGGCGGCGGCGATCGGCTACCTCGCCGCTTTTCTGGGCGATGCGATGACGGTGTTTCGAGTTTTTCGGACGCAGCTTCTTCTGTCCGCTCTCGTAACGGCGGTGATGGCCGCGAGTTGCTGGCTGTGGGTTCCCCGCTACGGCATGAGAGGAGCGGCGTGGGCGCTGATCGTGACGGCAGCGGTGCGGCTGATTGCCGGCGGCATGGTGGTTGTGCTGGCGCAGCGAAACCTCCGAGGGAGGCAGACCGCATGAAGGACAACCGTCCCATCCGGATTCTGCACGTCGTCCCCGGCATGATGCGCGGGGGCATCGAGACGTGGCTCATGCATGTGCTGCGGAACATTGATCGCCAGCGATTTCAGATGGACTTTCTGGTGCAAACCGCCCAACCGTGCGACTACGACGAGGAGATTCGAGCGCTTGGCTCGAAGATCATTCCCTGCCCGCGGACGCGGCATCCCTTCCGCTATGCACGCCAATTCCGCAGCGGTGTGCGCGCGCATGGTCCCTACGACGTGGTGCATAGCCACCTGTATCACCTCGACGGCTTCGTGCTGCGACTGGCGGCGCAAGCGGGTGTCAAAGGCCGCATCACCCATAGCCGCACCGATATGCGCACGGTAGATGCGAAAAGATCCCTGCTGCGTCAGGCTTACCTGAAGCTGATGAAGCACTGGATCGCGCGCTACGCCACCGAGCGGCTGGCCATCAGCACCAGGGCCGGGCAAGCCTTGTTCAACGGCGCGGGAAACAAGCCGACGTGGCAGCTGGTCACCACCAGCATGGATCTCGAACCGTTCCGGGAGCGCGTCGAGCGCGCTTCGGTTCGCGCCGAGTTGGGGATCCCTCAAGACGCTCGCGTCATCGGGCACGTGGGGCGGTTCGCGGAAGAGAAGAACCATCGGTTCGTGATCGAGATCATGGCGGAGGCGGCGCGGCGCGACCCGAAAGTGTACCTGCTCCTCGTGGGCGACGGGGCGTTGCGAGCGGAAGTGGAGAGAGAGGTGGCGCGGCGGGCTTTACAGGACCGGGTCGTGTTCGCGGGGAGCCGGCCGGACGTGCCGCGCTTGATGCTGGGCGCGATGGATGTCTTCGTGTTCCCCTCGCACTACGAAGGCTTGGGGCGCGTGGCCGTCGAAGCTCAGGCGGCCGGGTTGCCGTGCGTGCTGGCCGACATCATCCCACCCGAAGCCGATGTCGTGCCCGGTCTGGTGCGTCGCCTCCCCGTTGTCGATCCCTCGACCTGGGCCGGCGCGAGTCTGGAGGCGGCGAGGAAACCTAGGCCGGTCGGCGGCGACGAAGCGCTGCGTATTGTCGAGCGTGGTCCGTTCAATCTCCGCAACGCCCTCGAAGCATTGGAGCGCGTCTATGAACGAGTGCATGACATCGGCGGCTAAGGCGCCGGCGAGCGACGATCGCGCTCCGTCGAAGGCAACCCTCTTCTTGCAGAGAGCGTTCAGCGTCCTCGTTCTGGGCGTCTTCCTGCTGGCCGTTCTCTCACGCGATCTCGCTTTCTCGGACACGATGCGAAACGCCGTGCGCTGGGCCGCTTTCTTCGGTTTGTTTCTGGGTCTGGCATTCAGCTGGCTGATTCGTCAAGGGGGCGGGGGATTTAGCTGGGTCGAGCCGCTCGTTTGGGCGTTCCTGGGCGTCGGTCTGATTGCCACGCTGAACAACGGCAACAATGTCGGCGGCGGATTGACGACCCTCGCGGGGTTTGTCGGGATCTACTTGATGGCCTTCCACCTGGAGCTTTCCGCCCATCCCGCGCGAACGATCGCCGTTTGGACCTGGTCGCTGTTGGCCGTGTTCGCCGCCACGGTCCTCCTCAGCCTGATCGTCGCGTTGCGCTACCAGGGCACTTGGGACGACAACCGCTTCCAGGGCATTACCTGGAACCCCAACACGCTCGGCGCCTTCGCCGCCTTACTGATGACCGGCGCCGTCGCCCGGTCGCTGGAGAAAGGCGCTTCGTACCGGCTCGGCTGGATTCTGCTGGGGCTGGTGGGTGCTGTCAGTCTCTTCCTGACGCAGAGCCGCACCGCCCTGCTTAGCGGCGTGGCCGGGTTGATCGTGGTGGCTATCTTGCGCGGGAAATGGTTGTTCCTGCTCGGAATGGTCCTCCTGCTGGGACTGTACGTGGGAGCGCGCTCCGCCTCGACGAGCCTCTCCCTGGGCGAACACGGCGTGCTGGATCTTGGCGTTCGCGAAGTGGGTCTTGAGACGCGAGCGGTCATCTGGCACGAGCAATGGGAGGTATGGATGGAAGAACCGTGGCTCGGGCAGGGTCTGCAAGTGGACAAAGAATCGGGGCACGGACGGCGCGGCGCCGAGGGGGGATATTTGGAGCTGCTCGGCGGCGTCGGCATCCTGGGGACCGTGCCGCTCGTGCTTGCCTGGCTGATCGCCGCGACGCGCTTGGCACTGTGGGCGCGCCGAGTAGAGCGCGGCCACGATTGTTCCTCGGACGGCTATCATCTGGCCGCTGCCGGCATCGTCGTCGCCTTGCTGGTTCATGCGATCGGCGAAGGCTATCTCTCCGGTTTGTGGGCGGAGGAGAGCGTTTATTTCTGGATGGTCGTCGGGGCCGCGTGCAGGTTGCGACCGCTGAGACCCATCGCCCCAGAGTCCAAACTGCTCCATTTGAAGGAGAGGTCCGCGGAGCGTGTGATCGCCGCGGTCTAGCAGGCGAGCGGCGCTCCCGCGCTTCACTCGCGGAGTTTCGACAGAGCAACAAACAGACGGAACAACGGAGTTTCGCCAATGTCCGCACCGCGTGTTTCCATTGGGCTGCCGTTTCTCAACCCCGGCCCGCTTCTGGCCGACGCGCTTCGCTCGGTCTTCGCTCAAACCTTCCCCGATTGGGAACTCGTCCTCGTTGACGACGGCTCCACGGATTGCTCGACGACAATCGCGCAATCCGTCCGCGATCCGCGCGTGACGCTTCACCGTCATTCGACCAATCGCGGACTTCCCTATTGTCTCAACTCCATCCCGTCTTTGTGCCGCGGCGAGTACATTGCTCGCTTTGATGCGGACGACCTGATGCACCCGCTGCGCCTTGAGCGGCAGGTCGCGTTTCTCGACGCGCACCCCGAAGTTGACGTCGTCGGCTGCGGCATGTGGACCCTGGATACACGCGATCGGCTCACCGGCGTCCGCGGTTGCGAGCCGGTCGATCTCCGCTTTCCGGCCCTTCTGCGCCGAAAGTTGCTCCTGTGTCATCCGACGATTCTGGCGCGCCGTTCCTGGTTTCTGCGCAATCCTTACGACGACGCCTTCGGCCGCTCCGCCGACGTTGAACTGTGGTGTCGCACTCTTTCGACTTCCTCCTTCGCCAATCTCGCGGGGCCTTTCTATTTTTATCGGGTCGGACGGATCAGCGTTCTCGGTTATTTCGCGGCCTGCGGCGACAACCATCGCATCTATAAGCGTTATGGTCCGCGGGCGGTCGGAACCCCCAAAATGTATTATTTGATCGGCCTCAACTATCTGAAGGGGGTTTCTTACGCCGCGGCATCGGCCTTGGGTTTGAAGGACACGCTCATGTCTCTCCTCAGTCATCGGCTGGACGCATCCGCCAAGGCGGAGGCGGAGGCGGTAATGGAAGCAATCCGGAGCACACCGGTCCCCGGCTTTTCGGATGCGGAGTTGATTCCTAAACGCGACGAATCATCTTTTCCATCCACCTACGCGCACAGTCCCAGAAACACGGCTTCTTTGCAAGCGCAGGCGCGGTGAGCCGCGCCAACGTCGTTTCTGTCCTCTGGAGATCCGCGAAATGTCTTTGCCGCGAGTTAGCATCGGTCTGCCGTTCGTGAAGGATGCGAACCTTTTCGCCGACGCCATCCGTTCCGTGTTTGCCCAGACCTTCTCGGACTGGGAATTGATCCTCGTGGACGATGGAGCCACGGAAGAATGTCTCTCCGTGGCCCAATCCCTCCAGGATCCGCGCGTTCTTTTCGTCCGCGATGATTGTCGGAACCGTGGACAAGCTTATCGCCGCAATCAAATCGCTCGGATCGCGCGTGGGGAATATATCGCGGTGATGGACGCGGACGATGTCATGCACCCAGAGCGCCTAGCGCGGCAAGTCCAATACCTCGATAGTCGCCCCGATGTCCACGCGGTCGGCAGCGATACCTATATCATCAACAAGAAGAATCAAGTGGTCAAAAAACGCACCGCTCTTTGCATGGGAGCCTCGCTCGCCGCCGTTCTCAAGGGCCGCCACGTGCTTCACCCCACGATAACCGCACGCGCCGAATGGTTTCGGCAGAACCCCTATGATCCCGCTTTTCGTCGCTGCGAAGATAGAGAACTGTGGTGTCGGACCTGCACCACTTCCGTTTTCGGCCACATTCCCGAGCCTCTCTTTTTTTATCGACAAGGCGACGTTAATGTTCAGAACTACATTAACAGCTACCGCGCGGATCACGAACTCGTTCGGCGCTACGGCGGGTCTTCGCTCGGATTCGTTTCCTCCGCATGTCGGATACTTCTGTTCCGTTTGAAGATCCTCGCCTACCAAGCCTGCGGGTTCGTTAACGCCCAGTCCGTGCTCGCTCACTGGTATTCCGAACCGCTCTCGCAGCACGAATCTCTCTCCGCGGCGCGGATTCTTGGCGATATTCTGCGTATGCCTTTCCCCGGCTCGCTTTCTTTCGAGCAAGAGGAAAGCGCGGATAGCGCGGAGCAAGAGGCGATGTCCCGGTGACAATCATGGTTTCGATGCGTTCGTTGGGCGACCGGATTGTTCGGCAGGCCTACAGGGCGGGCTACCGCGTTCTGCCGCGCCTGCTCCAACCTAGCGCCCGCGGTCCCCTGGTGCTGCTGTATCACAGTGTCGAGGACGCTTGCGACGTTTGGACGAACAGGCTCGGCATCAACATCACACCGCGCCGCTTCGAGGACCACGTCCGATTTCTGACGGAAAACTTCCGAGTCGTGCCGTTCGCCCACATTTGCCGCGCGGACGCCGCCCCGGACGAGATCGCCATCACATTTGACGACGGTTACGCCAGCATCACCAACGCCGTTCTGCCGATCGTCGAGAAATACCGCTGTCCCATCAAGGTCTACGTCACGACCGAGAACCTGACGGAGATTAACTGGCTCAACAAACTTTGCTATCTCCTGAACGTGCTGTCCTTGGCGGAACTGTCAGCCCTCGCCGAGGCGGCGCTCGGCGTGCCAACGCACCGCCCAGTCCGTCGCCGTGATTTCATCGACCACTTCGACCCGGAGCGGACGCCCCCGGCGATCGACGACTTCTTTCACAGGGCTTATCGGGGCGGCGCGCGACGCCTGTATCTGACGGTGGAGGAGGTTCGCCAACTCGCCGCACACCCGTTGGTGGAGATCGGTTCGCACACGCGCCGTCATTATCCTCTGACGCGCCTCGATGCGGCCCGACTGCGCGAGGAGGTGGTGGAGAACCATTGGCAGCTGAACCGTCTGTTCGACAACAAGGTACAGGGGTTCGCCATCCCCTTCGGCTATCGTACGCACCGCACGCCGGAGATCGTTGCCGCCATCGGGGAAGTGGATGCGTTCGTCGTGTCGGCCTACGGCGGACGGCTGGACTTTCAGGCCTGCCACGGCCTGCCGGAGGTGAAGCGGATCGGTGAGGGAGGAAACCTTGGGGCACTGTGGTATTGTCTGAGGCATCCAAACTGACAAGCGAGGTTTCTGGCTGCACTTTTCGCTGCTTTCTTATCTTGGCGGAAGTATCATCCGGCTGATGCGGAAACGGAAAGCGGAGTTGGCGCTAGCGCCAACTCCGCTTTCCGTTTCCGCATCGGTTGAGTGGTGATCGCGCTTTTCTCGTTAACCATTCCTTACAATCGATCCATTTCCCGTCAACTCGTGTTAACACGACTTTGAGAAGGAAGGCTGCCGAAAGACTCGACGGGTCACTGGATTCAAGTCGTAAACCCTTTGTCTCTCTAAAGAAGCGGCAAAGTCGCTCTAAAGACGAGGCGGGTGGATCTTTCGGCATTAATTCTGCTTATTGAATTGAGCCAGAGAGACCGTTTCCGTTCTTCGACAAGAGCGCCCATGCCTCTGAAGACGAAACGATCAAAACCGGGCAGAGAAAGGACCGATCCCTTGCAAGACAACACGACAACCGCACCGATCCCTCGTGGCTCGGATTGTTCGTTTGTGGATACCGTCCCTACACGTTCCCTTTCCGCAATCAAGCGCCTATTTGATATCGCCGCTTCGCTTATTGGACTGTTGCTTGTTGCTCCAGTCATCGGCTTCGCCGCAATCGCTATCCTTCTTACCATGGGCCGCCCGGTTTTTTTTCGGCAGAGGCGCTTCGGCTATAAGGGAAAGCATTTTGTGATTCTGAAGCTCCGCACCATGAGGACGGCGCTGGACGCGAATGGTGTTCCGCTCCCCGACGCCCAACGCATGACACGCCTGGGGAATTTCTTGCGCGGGAGCAGTATCGATGAGCTACCCCAGTTGTGGAACGTCCTTATCGGCGACATGAGTCTTGTCGGCCCCCGACCGCAACCGCTCTCGCACTTTCCCGAATACACCGAGGAGGTCGCCAAGCGCCACTCGGTCCTGCCGGGCCTTACCGGCTGGGCCCAAATTCATGGGCGAAAAACCCTCAGTCTCGCGGAGATATGCAAGTATGATTCCTGGTACGTCGATCGTTGGTCCTTATGGCTCGATCTGAAAATCCTGATCGTCACCCCTTTCATGATGTTTCGGCAAGAAGGTATTAACCGAGTCGGTCCCGACTTCGAGTATCGATGCCGGACGCCGCTGAAGCGCAGTTACCGTCTGGACCCTCCACACGGCAACACTCGGCCGCGGGGTTCAGGACGCGAGCGCATCGACCTCGCCTAGAGAAAGGACCGGTCCCATGCGAGCCAACACGACAACCGCCATGATCTCCCGTGGCTCAAATTGTTCATCTGTGGATATCATTTGTCCCCTTTGTTATCCGCGATAATCCCACCAAAGGAAAGCACACTATGCGTCAGTCTGGACTTACTTCTCTGGTAACGGGCGGAGCCGGATTCATCGGCAGTCATCTGGTCGAGGCGCTTCTGGGTCTGGGGCGGCGCGTGCTCGTCCTCGACGATCTATCCACGGGAAGCCGGAGCGGAATCGCTCATCTGCGGCACCATCCGCACCTCCGCTTCGTCCACGGCAACGCCATGAGCGAGGAATGTTTGCGGCCACTGCTGGACGAGGCCGACGAGATCTACCATCTGGCCGCGGTGGTGGGGGTGCGCCTGGTGCTGGAGGAGCCGCAACGGACCGTGACGACAAACCTCCGGCCCGTCGAATTGCTGCTCGATTATCTGGCCCGTCGGCCCAAGCCTTTGTTCCTGGCCAGCACCAGCGAGGTCTACGGCAAGAATGCCAAGGTGCCGCTCTCCGAAGACGACGACCTGATCCTCGGCCCGACCACGCGCGGCCGCTGGGCCTATGCCGGCAGCAAGGCGCTCGACGAGTATCTGGCCCTGGCCCAGCACCAGCGAACGGGGCTTCCCGTGGTGATCGGCCGCTTCTTCAACGTCGTGGGGCCGCGCCAGGTCGGCTCTCACGGCATGGTGCTGCCGCGGTTCATCGATCGAGCTTTGGAGGGAGGCCCGCTTGAGGTGCATGGCGATGGCTCGCAGGTCCGCTGCTTCGCCCACGTCGCCGACGTGGTGCCGGCGATCCTGGCTTTGATGGCCAACCCGCGGGCGCGAGGGAAGGTCTTCAACATCGGCACGGATGAGGCGGTTTCCATTCGGGAGTTGGCCGAGCGCGTCGTCGCCCGCTTTGGCCCCGGCCTGAGCATCAAGTATCTGCCTTACCAGGAAGCTTTCCCCGTCGGGTTCGAGGACATTACCCGCCGGATACCCGATCTCCGCAGGATCCGCGACATGATCGGCTACGAGCCGCGCTATGACCTCGACGACATCCTCAACGATGTTATTCGCTGGAGAAGCGGCAACGAGCATTCCCGAAAACTGGCCGCCGTGCTTGCTTAAAACTTTGACCCCATAACCCTCGAAGAGAGAAAGAGAGACTAGCCGTGGCCGATCCGTCCTTCGCCCTCCGCGCCGCCCTCCGCGAGCGCGAGGCCTGTATTGGCATCGTTGGTCTCGGTTACGTGGGTCTGCCCCTCGCCCACGCCTTCAGCAGCGCCGGCTTCCGTGTGCTTGGCTTCGATGTTGACCGCGACAAGGTTGCCAAGCTGAATCGGGGCGAAAGCTACCTCAACCACATTCCCTCGACGTGGGTCCAGGACATGCGCGCGGGGCGACGCTTCGAGGCCACCGCCGACTTTCAGCGTCTGGCCGAGGTCGATACGATCAGCATCACCGTTCCCACGCCGTTGAACGAAACGCGGACTCCGGACATCCATTATTTGGAAGACGCCGCCCTGACCCTCGCCACCTTCCTCCGGCCGGGACAGCTGGTCATCGTCGAAAGCACGACCTGTCCGGGGACCACCCGGCAAGTGGTCCTGCCCCTTCTGAAAAAGAGCGGGCTGCGCGTCGGGGAAGATTTCTTCCTCGCCTTCAGCCCGGAACGAGAGGATCCGGGCAACCGCGATTTCACGATCCGAACCATTCCCAAGGTGGTGGGAGGGATCGATCCGCGAAGTCTGGAGTTGGCCGCCGCCCTTTACGGCGAGGCCGGTCTGCGCGTCGTCAAGGTATCGACGCCGGAAGTGGCGGAGGCGTGCAAGATCCTGGAGAACACCTACCGCGCCGTCAACATCTCGCTGGTCAACGAGTTGAAGGTGCTGTACGACCGCATGGGCATCGACATCTGGGAGGTGATCGAAGCCGCCAAGACCAAGCCGTTCGGCTTCCAGGCCTTCGCGCCGGGACCGGGCCTGGGCGGGCCGTGCATTCCCAAGGATTCGCTGTATCTGGCCTGGATCGCCAACAAGTACGACACGCCGACGCGGTTGATCGACGCCGCCACGGACACCAATCTCCTGGTGCGCGACTTCGTGCTGACCAAGACCATCGACGCCCTGAACGAGCACGGCAAGGCCGTCAAGGGCGCCAAAATCGCCGTCCTCGGCGTCTCCTACAAGAAGGATGTAGGCGACCTGCGCGACTCGCCCGCCTTGCCGATCATGGACATGCTGGCGGCGCGCGGGGCACGGCTCAGCTACAACGATCCCCACATTCCCGACCTGGCGGCGCCGCGCCGTTTTTCTCACGTTCCTTCGCTGACGAGCCAACCGCTGAGCCGCGAATTTCTGCGCGATCAGGACGCGGTATTGATCGTCGCGGACCATTCCAGTTACGACTGGCCGTGGATCGTCGAGCATTCCTCTCTCGTCGTGGACACCCGGAACGCCACCCGCGATCTGACGCGAAACCGCGAACGGCTCATCCGGGCCTGAGAGGCACGAACCGAATGGCAAGCCGGGAGCGTGAGCGACCGGAGGGCTTCGGTCGCTTACGCTCCCGGCTCGCCAAAAAGATAGAGCCTCTAAAGGGGGTTACCAGCCGGCAAACAGCGGGTCCACCTCTGCCGCTACCATACCGCCGAAGGCGGTGCCGTTGTAGGGGTCGGCCTCAAGAGCGGCATGGGCCTGTTGGGCCGCTTGTGCAAAGACCGGCTGCACGGTTGCCAGGCGGGTAAAAAGGTCCACCTCCAGACGCTCCAGGCCAACCCCAGCAGGCTACCGGGCTTACGGCAGCGTGTTGGTATTATGGACCATAAACACCGCCTGCAAATCGGGACGATCCACCAGGGACATGCCGCTCCAATCACCCCAGCTGTAGGCGTAGTCGAAAGCCGGGTTGGGAGTGAGCATCCCCCAGATGGCCAGTATCATCTGCTCTTGCTCGGCGGTGGGTGCCGCAAAACTTCCCATATTACCGAACGACTGATAGACCGGCATAATCTGGTCTGGTGACCAACCCAACCATTCGGCCGTGATAACCGCTAGGGGAATATACTCATAATCAACTCCCGAGGTCCGTATCGGGTAGGGGTCCAAACCAATCAAATCAATATCCGTGTTCTGCGGTGTGTAACTAGGAAAGAACGGCAGAAACGGCCCCGCCCCCATAACCATAAAGGTCTTAGTCCCCGGATCATTGGCGTGTATCCAGTCGCTCTCGGCCTTCAGGTTGGACGCCGGCACCACCGCCGGATTCGGCTCGTCAACAAGGTAGAAGCCGAAGACTTTGGGGTTGCCGATGTAGGGACGGATAGAGTTGAGGAAGTTACTATCAACGCCGTTGGTCATCCTGCCCATATCCACGAGAGCCTTATCCCCCGCGGGTACGAGAGCAAGCTGTTCCGGCGAGGAAACGTAAACTAGGTTGAACCCGACATGGCCAGGATCGCCGGGGGCGTTATACGAGCCAGCAGCGAAGTTATCCGCGGGAGAGAAGTGCCAGGGTGTGGATGGACCAATCGCTGGTACTACTCGATCCTCTAGCCTTTCCAGGCCGATAACCATCGTATACCTCCAGGACACACTACCACAGGGTAGGCGTAACCCCGTGGACTTCTACCTTGTTACTCCGTCCTCATTCCTCAAGCTCACTCTCCGCTGGTCGCCGGGCCGCTAGTTGCGGGAGACGGTCCAGGGGTCGATGGGAAAGTGGCCGCGGCGAACAGTGGTCCCTTCGTCGCCACAACTTTCCGTGCCCTCGCGGTCAGTTTCCGCAGGCACGTCTGGGCGACTCGATTGATGAGGGCGGACACGGCGAGCGTATCTTGCGCATGCGCAGGGTATCTCCTCGGCAGCAGGTCGGGATGCTGACGATTGGGCGAGAGAAAGGAGATGGGCGCAAACGGAAAAAGGCCGCAGTCAGGCACCAATGCCTGCGCGACCTTCGGTACGCCACCCCGGATGCGACGGGGGGAGTGCAGCAAAGCCACCATGCAAATCAGACAGCGCTCGTCGGCCGCTGCACGCGACATCCGCGCCGGCGGGTGATCTGCATGGGAGTGTATACAGGATACGGAACCGCGGCGTGCGGGCAGAAGCAGTGGTCCGTCCTGGACTACCCCTGCCGCCCTTCGTGAGGTGGGAGGGGGGAAAAAAACCCCGGGTGACCGTGTGGTCATGCCGAGGCTTTCGTTGCCTTCTTCCTCTGCCCCCATACAGGAGAGAGGGTAGTTTGGATGCTACTCAAACGGTCTGGGGGCGTCAATAGCTATCGGCTCACTTTTCTCTCGCGACTTCTTTCTGACGCGAAACTGCGAACGGCTCATCCGGGCTTGAGTCTCGGTGGCTGTTGTTGGTCCGACGGCTATATTAAGGGGGCAGACCCAACCCTCCGCCCCAACTGCCGGATCCCGCCATGCCTGCCGATCACCGTCCTCCGCTGCCTTGCGTCGTCGCGGACACGCCGCTGTCCTCGGCCATCGTCAAGATGCTCGAAGGCCGCGTCGTGTTGCTTCCCTGGTCAGCCTCTCGGGAGGCTGGCTCCGAGTTCATCGAGGCGATCTACACCTACGGCCATCCCACGGTGGATGCCGGCCTGCTCGATCGTCTGCCGGCCGTCCGCGTCATTAGCAATTTCGGCGTGGGCGTCGATCACATCGATGCGACGGCCGCGACGGCGCGCGGCATCGCGGTCGGCAACACGCCCGGCATCCTCGACGGCGCGACCGCCGACATGGCCTTCGCCCTGCTCTTGGCCGCCGGCCGCCGCCTCGTCGAGGGCGACCGCTATGCGCGTGGACCCCACTTTCTGCATTACGATCCGTCCTACATGCTCGGCCGCGAGATACACGGCAGCACGCTCGGCATCCTCGGCATGGGACGCATCGGCGAGCAGGTCGCCCGCCGTGCTCGCGGCTTCGAGATGACCGTGCTTTATCACAATCGCCGCCGCCGTCCGGACGCCGAAGCCGCGCTGGGCGTGCGCTACGCCACGCGGGAGGAACTGCTTGCCGACTCGGATTATGTCTTGCTCACCGTGCCGCTGACAGCCCAGACGCATCGCCTGATCGGCCGAACGGAACTGGCCCGCATGAAATCGACCGCCATCCTCATCAACATCGCGCGCGGCGCGGTGATCGACACGGAGGCGCTGACCGAGGCACTGGCCGCCCGCAGGATTTACGCCGCGGCGCTGGACGTAACCGACCCCGAGCCGCTGCCGCGCGACCACCCCTTGCTGAAACTCGACAACGTCATCATCACGCCGCACCTGGGCAGCGCCACCGAGCAGACTCGGCAGCGCATGGCGGAGATTTCGATTGAGAATTTGCTGGCCGGACTATCGGGCCGGCCGCTGCCGTTTCAGGTGGTCCCGCCCGGTGGTTCACCACGGAATTAGCCGCGAATCAGGAATCGAGGGCGGACATGGATCTGGGACTGGCGGGACAGACAGCCGTCGTCGTCGGAGGAGCCAAGGGCATCGGCCACGCCGTCGCCTTCGCCTTCGCCGCCGAGGGCGCCAACATTGCTCTCCTCGATATCGACCCCGGTATCGCCGCTGCCGCGCGAGATCTGGCGGAGCGTCATCGAGTGCGTGTCTTGTCTTGCCTCGCGGACGTGACGGACTTCGCGGCCGTACTCCGAGCGACCGACGAGATTCAGTCGGCGCTGGGTCGCACGGATCACATCGTCTGCGCGGCCGCTGTCGGCTCGGGCAAGCATGGATTCCCTTTCTGGAATTTGGAGCCGGCGGACTGGAGGCGCGTCCTGGAGGTGAATCTCCTCGGCGCGGTGAATGTGGCCCAGGCCTTCGCGCCGGCGCTGGCGCGAGCGCGTTCGGGAACGATGCTCTTCTTGGCGTCGGTCGCCGGTCAGGTCGGCTCGCAGACCGATCCTCCCTACAGCGCCTCGAAGGCAGCCCTGATTAACTTCGCCCAGTGTGCCGCGCGGGATCTGGCTCCTTACAATGTGCGCGTCAACGCCCTTTGTCCGGGCATGGTGGAGACAGCGTTGAACCGATCCGTTTGGGAGGCGTGGGAGCGCCGGCAGCCGGAAGGAGCGCGGCAGACTTACGCGGAATGGGCGGCCGACAAGATCCGTCGCTTGGTGCCGCTGGGTCGCTGGCAGCAGCCCGAAGACATCGCCGCGATGGCCGTCTTCCTGGCCTCGCCGCGCGCCGGCAACGTCACCGGGCAAACGATCAACGTGGACGGCGGCTACGTGATGCGGTGATCGGGGAAGGGGGAACGATGCTGAGCAAGACCGGCTGGAACTGGTTGGTCCTCCTCATCCTGGCACTTGTGGTTCTGGCGATCCTTTTCGCGATTTTCATGGTGCCGTTGAAGAAATGGGGCTTGTCCTTGTGAAAGGCCGCTGCTCTGTCGAACGACACCACTTACCTGCCGCGGCCACATCCGATGCGCTCATGGTCCTGGAAACCAAAAGAGTGCCCGGCCAGGTGCAGCGCCGGGTTCGACGCTTAGAGCTTCACGCGGAGAATCCACGGGTTGAAGGTCTTGGTTTTCTTGTCCGGTGGCGCGAGCGGCGAGACGTACACCTTACCCTCATGGACCGTTAGCCGGAAGAGGAGGCACTCCTTCGCGGCGTCTTCGGTCTTCACGATGATTAGAGCCGTGCGTGGATCGTCGGAGAGCTGGTTGTCGTAAATCGTCCCGGTCACGATCCGCCGGATGGGAAACGCGCCGTCTTGTAGGCCGTGCTCTTTCAGGTAGCGTGGATCGATGAACTTCCGAAGCTCGCCCGCTTTCTCATCGCTGTATCGCTTGCGGAGTGCGGCGCCGAATTCCTTGACAATCGCCGGCCCCGTCTCCTCCAGTCGTTGTCGGTCCCCATCGCTCGGCCGAGTGGAATCCTTGCCACCCTTCCCGTCGTCCGCGCGGACCAAGTTCGCGTTTGATCCCGATGACAGCACCACCGGAGCGACGATAACTGCAATCGCCCCAGCAACGATTGAGTTAAAAAGGCGTCTTTACATCGCATTACTCCTTTCGAGTAGTGTGTCTTCTCCGCTGTCTAGCTGTTGGTTCGCCGCGACGCGCGGCAGAGCGCGCTCCGTCGCGTCGCGGCGAAACAACGAAATCGACAAAGGGCGGCGAGCTTATTTCTTCTCGCGGCGAGGCTCCTTCAACCCCTTGAGACGAGCGCGGGACGCTTCCTGGGCGGGCCAGCGGTAACGTCCCAGCTCATTCAGCCCCCGGTCTGCGGACTTTGCCTCTCCCGGCGAGGGACCGTCCAGCTTTTTCACCAGCACATCAATATCGCTCTCGCGCTCCGGCGTCAGCACGTCGTGACGGCCGACTAGGACGCGCAGCAGAGCGCTCGGTTTGGGCGTGATGCGCAGCGGCAGAAGATCGTCCGTCATGCGCGACGGCACGAGGTACAGGATGCGCGTGCCGTTCTCGCCGAACCAGTCGAAACTCCACGTCTTGACCATGGCGCGGGCCTCTTTCTCATACAGCCCCTCGCGCATCAGCAACTCGGCGACGGCCGACTCCAGCTTCTCCGTGGTGGACTCCTCTTGCGGTTCCTGCGCATCCATCTCGGCCCCTTGCGACAGGTGATCGTAGACCTTGAAGCGAACCTTGCTGTCCTGCACGCGCACCAGCACGAAGGCGGGGAGAGCCTCCCGAGCGGTGTTCTTCACCTTGAACGCGCCGCGGCCCAGCGCCTGCACCGACAGCGGCATCTGGAGATCGGCGACGCCGCGATAGAACAGAAACTTCTCCTGCTCGCTCTTGCCTTTGTCGTCGGCGATTTGCAGTGGCGTGGCGTCCGTCTCACGGGCGGCGTAGTAACGGCTCTTGCCTTTCTCGCGCGGGAAGGTGGGACCGTCCTTCGGCGCGATCTTGAGGTTCTCCCACGTCAGACTGTCGCTGGGCGGCCGACTCGCCTGCGGATACCACTCGGTCATGCGACCTTTGGGGAAATCGACGCGCACCGACGCGGTCACGGCGCGGTCGGTGTAGAAATACAGCACCGGCGTCTCCAGGCTCACGAACACGTCCGGCAGGCCGCCCTTGATATTGCGATGGCGGCTGTGGACGAACTGGGGCAAGTCGCGGTCGTCCGGATAGAACTTCAGGTGCTTGCCGTCGGAGCCGGAGAAGGTGCTGAACGTGCCCCACTCGTGGACAATAAATTGCTCGCCGACATCTTGTTTCGCCGGGGCGGCCGACTTGCTTTTGTCGGCCGAGAGGGCTGCGACGCCGCAGCCCAGCATCACCAACGCCGCCAACAGCGGCACACGCATACCGATCATGGTCGATCCTCCTCGGAAAGAGACAGGGACTCTGACCGCCTCGTCCGTAATGGTAAGCGGATGGCGTATGCAAGGAAAAACTGCTTATACTGATAGCTATCAACTTTGTTATTGTATGCAGTAGGTCCGGCGAGCCGAGCCGGACCCCAAGTGCCGCTCGGCTCGCGGCACCTACTCGTCGCCTTCGTACTCCGCCCTCTTCCACAAGTCGGCTCAGTTTCTCAACTCCGGTCCTCTTCGCGCTTGAGCGTTCCCTCGCCGCGCCGCGATTTTTTGCAGAGAACAAACCGATTGTGCCGATTTTATCGGTGTCTCTTTACGGAGCCGGTCCTCCTCCACGACCGCGCGCATCGGTTGTCGGCGGGCGTGGAAACTCATCAACGGAGCAAGGGGGTGTGCGGTGGAGAATCCTATTTTGCTCGCCCTGCCCCAACGGCGAACGGACGGCGATCTCGGACCAAACCAAGACCATCGCGATTGCGACGAGCAGGAACTTGAACGATTGCAGATGATCGAGACGGGCAGCAGTCCCCAGATCGAGTCGGCCCTGCTGCGAGAGCTGCTGCATCGCAGTCCGGGGCTGCTGCCGAACCTCCTCGATCCGACCGAGGTACACAACTATTCGAGCGCCCTTGCCGGCATCAGTTCCTACAAGCATCGCTTGCAAGCCATCCGCGGCGAATACATCCACGCCCGCATCCGGGCCGAGGATCTGGAAGTACAACTCAAGCAGTCGCGCTACGAGATTGAGCGGTTGCAAAAGCACATCGAATATCTCGATGCCATCATCGAGCAAATGCGGGCGTCGCGGGGCTGGAAACTGGTCGAGAAGTGCAGCCGGCTGCGGCAGACTGTTTCGAGCCTCGTGGGACGACTCCTCGGTTCGGCAAAGGCCCGGTGACAGATCATCTTCCTTGCCTACGGGGCGCTACGCATGTGCAGCGACGCAGCCGATGTGAAAGAGATCGCGACGGGGCAGGCCCGCGTTCGCCTGCGCGAGTTTCGGGAGTCGGGATCTTTTCTGAACCTTCCCCGGCCGCCCATGCCTCGAACGAGTATCCTGCTGGTGCTGTACAATCGCGCGGAATTGACGCTCGCCTGTCTGCGCTCGCTGCAACCTCGTCTCGAAGAGGAAGCGGCCGAGGTCATCCTGGTGGACAACGCCAGCCGCGATGAGACGCCGGCGCTGCTCGATCGTATCCGGGGCGCGACCGTGATTCGCAACGGCGACAATCGCGGTTTTCCCGTGGCGGTCAATCAGGCCGCCGCCGCCGCCCGCGGCGAGTACCTGTTACTGCTCAACAACGATACCGAAGTCCTCGGCGACAGCCTCGGAGCGGCCGCGCGCTTTCTGGCCGCCAACCCCGACGCGGGCGCCGTCGGTGGGCGAATCATTCTGCTCGACGGCACCCTGCAAGAAGCCGGCTGCGCCATCTGGCGCGAGGGGCACGTCTATCAGCACGGCCGCGGCGACTCGCCATCGGCGGCGGAGTATCTTTTCCAGCGCGACGTCGATTACTGCTCCGGCGCTTTTTTGATGACGCCGCGCGATCTGTTTCACAAGATGGGCGGGCTGGACACCGCTTTCTCGCCGGGATACTTCGAGGATCTCGATTACTGCATCCGTCTATGGCGCGCCGGTTGGCGCGTCGTTTACATGCCGGACATCGCCCTCCTGCACTTCGAGAGTGCCAGTTCGACAAACCGGCAGAGTCTCAACGCGCTGTATCGGCGGAATCACATCTACTTCACCCGGAAGCACGCCGACTGGCTGGCCTTTCAGTTCCCGGCCGCCAGTACGCCGCGATGGTGGGCGCGCTCGACGCACGACGACCGCTTCAAAGTGCTGTACCTGCCCAGACAAAGCGCCGGCCTTACACGGGGACTCCAGCGTGTGGTCCGCGAGCTGCGCTCCCGCAATTGCTTCGTCACGGTCTATCCGGTTGGCCCAAACGCGAACATTGCCGAGAACGAAGCATTGGAAATGCCGCGCGACGTGGAGGTGCTTCGCGGCGGAAGTCTCGACACGCTGCCCCATTTCCTGGCCGACAGACGGCACTACTACGACTGCATCCTGGCGAGCGATACGGAGATTGTGGAACAAATCCGGCGCGGCGGCGGGCGTGCCGCCTGGGCGGCCTGAGTGGGAAGAAGTCCACTCAAGCCAGCGCCGCGCAAAGAAGCCGTCCTCAGCCGGCACTGCTGGCCTCCCTTGAGGCCAATTCCGACCGCGCCGCGATCCGTGATTTCAACTCAAGCGATTTCAACGGCTCTGCCGATACTGCCAAGGTTGCGGGCATTGAGCGACCGTGCGGAGGTTAACGCAGCTCCGGACTGAAGGGACGGATTGGAGAGAGAAGCAAAAGAGACAATTATGGATCAAGCGAAGCTAATCCAGACCCTGCTCTCGGAATTGAATGCGAACAAGCATGCTGTTGTGTCTCTGGAAGTCGAGAGAAATGCCATCGCCCAGGCATTGCGGGAGACCAGGGTTGACGAGGAGCAGGACCGCCGATCGCTTGAGTTCTTGGCTGAAAACGTGGAGGATCTGGCAGCGACCCTGGATTGGATGACCCGGCTCCTCAAGACACTGAGGGAGGAACAAGAACAAGTCGAGAGGGAGTTGCGCCCGCGCCTATCTCGGCTGCTCAACGACCTCGCTCCCCCCTTGGTCGCTCTCCCAACTGTTTCGCCGGTAGGCCGGATGTGGTCCGTGTGTAAACGGCTCGCTCGCCTGGTTGTCCGCAGCGTCCGCGTATTGAAGACAGAGGGGCCTTCCGCATTTCTGGTAAAGGCGACTGGGCGAGTCTACCGGAAGCTGGCCAATAGGGGAGGATCGCAGGCGATTGGGCTTTCGTTGGCATCTCAGCCGCGCATTTTTCGGAGCGCCGAGGGGGGAATGGAACCGGAGTACACCGAATGGATTACGCGCAACGAGCCGGTGGCCGCCGATCTTATCCAGCAACATCGGACCGTCTTCCCTTATCAACCGCGCATCAGTGTGGTAGTGCCCACCTACAATACGCCCATTCCCTATCTACTGGCTATGATTGAATCGGTTCGCGCCCAGACCTATCCGTACTGGGAATTGTGCGTCGCCGACGGCGGCAGCCATAACCAATGTTGCAAACGGATGCTGGACTACTATGCTCGGAACGATTCACGCATCAAAGTGATTTTCCTGTCGGAAAATCGGGGGATCGCCAAAAATTCCAACCAGGCAATGGCGTTGGCCACGGGAGATTACCTCGCCCTCCTCGACCACGATGATACCCTTTCACCTTTTGCCCTCTTTGAAATCGTCGCCGCTCTCAACCAATTCCCCGACGCCGATTTCCTCTACAGCGACGAGGACAAAATCACGGAGCAGGGCAGCCAGCGTTTCTGCCCTCACTTTAAGCCGGCGTGGGCGCCAGACACCCTACGCAGTATCAATTACATCACCCATCTATCGGTGTTTGCCCGAACACTTCTGGACAAGGTGGGTTGGTTCCGCTCGGACTTCGACGGCTCACAAGACTACGACCTGATATTGCGAGCTAGCGAGCAAGCCGATCGGATCTTGCATATTCCCAAGGTGCTTTACCACTGGCGCAGCCATCCGCAATCGGTCGCCAGCAGTATCGAGGCCAAGATGTTCGCAGTCGAGGCGGCGGAGAGAGCTCTCCGCGAACACCTGGCCCGCTGTCGCCTCGATGCCCGCGTCCAGCGCTCCAATCCTTTGGGTTGGTACCGCGTCTTGCATCGTCTGCCGCGTCGGCCGCTGGTTTCCATTGTTATCCCCAACCGGGACCACACTGAGGTTTTACGTCGCTGCCTCGATTCCATCTCCGATTCCACTTATACTAATTATGAGATCGTCATCATCGATAATAATAGTCGAGAACCCAATACCTTGGTCTACTATTCCGAGTTGGAGAAGCGGCCGGAGGTGCGGGTCGTTCTCTGGGACAAACCTTTCAATTATGCCGCTGTCACCAATTTCGGCGTTCGCCAATCGCGGGGCGAGATGCTCCTCTTGCTCAACAACGACGTCGAGGTTATCAATAGGGACTGGTTGGAGTGTCTCCTCGAACACGCACTGCGTGCCGAGGTCGGAGCGGTCGGTGCCAAACTCTATTATCCCAACGGGGCCATCCAGCACGCCGGGGTCACGGTGGGATTTGGAGTCATCGCCGGCCACTGCGGCCGCCTCCTGGGAGGGCATAGTTGGGGACCGATGGGGCTGCTGGACAGGGCCCAGAACCTAAGCGCGGTGACCGGCGCCTGTCTCATGGCACGGCGGACCGTATACGAGGAAGTGGGTGGACTCGACGAGCGCTTCGTGTTGGACTTCAATGACATTGATTTCTGTCTGAAACTTCGGCAGTGCGGTTATGTGAACGTCTGGACGCCTTACGCGAAGTTGTATCACTACGAGTCGTTGACGCGAGGCTCGGAAGACACCCCAGAGAAACAGGATCGTTTCCAATCAGAGGTTCGTCTTTTCACCCAAAAGTGGTCCGGCGTGCTGGAGGCGGGCGATCCCTATTACAACCCCAATTTAGCCTTGAATTCCCATTGCCACGATTGGTCCATCCGCACGGGTAGGGCTGGCTCCCAGCGTCCCCGTACCGAGGCGCTCCAGTTCAGCCGCACCGCGGCTGCCTGAGCGGTGCAGGATGCGCACCGTTTACGGACGGAGTTGTTTGGCGGCATCGGCGAATTGTATTGCACTGCGGCGCTGGAAAATGTATAAACAGCTGCCGTGAGATCAGGCCTGCAATAAACCGTGGTGATGGATACACTCATCTGTCAACCCTGCTCGTGACCGGTGACGAGAGTTTATCGACTGCAAATTTATTTGCCACATTCTGGGCGGGGTTCCGAACATCATGATAGTCAACCTGGACTGTCTCATATACGCGGGCAGCATGGCCATTTTGTTTGGCATTACTATGTATTGCGGCACCGCGCCGCATGCAGATAAGCTGCCTTGCGGTGCCTTGGCTTCTCTCGAAGGGGGTCACAATGCGTGGAATCATTCTCGCGGGGGGCAAGGGAACGCGCCTGGGCGATCTGACGCGCGTGACCAACAAGCACCTTCTGCCGGTCGGGCCTTATCCGATGGTCTATCACCCGCTGCGTAAACTGGCGGGCGCCGGCATCCGCGACATCCTGCTGGTGTCCGGCACCGAGCACATGGGCGATTTCGTCGAGTTGCTCGGCTCCGGCCGCGAACACGGTTGCCAACTCACTTATCGCGTGCAGGACGAGGCCGGCGGCATCGCTCAGGCGCTGGGACTCGGCGAGTTGTTCTCCAGGGATGAACGCTGCGCCGTCATCCTCGGCGACAACATTTTTTATGATCCGCTGGCGCAAATGCTGGCGGAGGCCAATCGCCATTCCGATTCCGCCTGGGTGGGGCTGAAAAAAGTCCCCGACCCGTCGCGCTACGGCGTCGCCGAGTTGCAAGGTTGGCGCCTCGCTTCCATTGAGGAGAAGCCGGCCAACCCCAAGAGCGATTATGCGGTCGTCGGTATTTACATTTATCCCCCGGACGTGTTCGACGTGATCAAGACGTTGAAACCCAGCCGGCGCGGCGAACTGGAAATCACCGACGTGAACCGCTACTACCTGGAACGGCAGCGACTGGGATACACCATCCTGCCGGGCTACTGGACGGATGCCGGCACGCTGGATTCGCTGGCCCACGCCAATGAATTGGTCCGCACCGCCCCGCCGTTGTGGGAGCAATCCGCCGTGCCGACCGCCCGCGCCGCCTGAGCGGTAGGTCCGGCGAGCCGAGCCGGACGCGAAGTGCCGCTCGGCTCGCGGCACCTACCCAAGCGCGGCGTATCATCACGCGGCCCCGCTCGCCCCCTGGGCCAACTTCGCGGATGGGCAGCTTCCGTGCGCCGCCGCTTGATCGACGATTCCGCGCGCGATGCACAAAGACGCGGTCGCCGCCGGCGACGGCGCGTTCAGGACGTGAACCATGCGCTCCGCCGTGACGATGCGAAAATCATCGACGAGACTGCCGTCCGGCGCCAACGCCTGCGCGCGAACGCCGGCCCCGGCGGGATGGATGTCCTCGCTCTTCAATTCCGGAATCAATTCTCGCAGAGCGTGCAGAAACGCTGACTTGCTCAGCGAGCGGTGCAGTTCTCCCAGTCCGGTCTTCCAGTAGCGCGACACCATCCGCCAGAAGCCGCCGTAGCCGGCCATGCCCAGCACGTCGCGCAGCGAGAATTTCGACCAGCGATAGCCCTCGCGCTTGAGGGCCAGGACGGCGTTCGGCCCCGCCTCGACGCCGCCGTGAATCATGCGCGTGAAGTGAACGCCGAGGAAGGGGAACCGCGCATCGGGCACCGGGTAAATGAGATTGCGGACGAGATGGCGGCGCGCGGGCGTCAACTCGTAGTATTCGCCGCGAAAAGGCACGATTTGCACACCGGGCCGCACGCCGCACAGGACCGCGACGCGATCGGATTGAAGCCCCGCGCAGTTGACCAGCAGACGGCAACGGACCGCGTCCCGCGTCGTCTCCAGCGTCAGTTCGGCGCTCGAACGGCGGCAGGCCCGCACACAACTGCTCAGCCGGACAGAGCCGCCGGCGGCGACGATAAGGTCCGCGAGCTTGCGTGTCACCTGTGAATAGTCCACGATGCCGGTTTCCGGCACGTGCAACCCGGCGATGCCGGCGACGTGCGGCTCGTGTTCGCGCAATTCCTCTTTCGTCAGGGTCCGCAGTCCTTGCAGGCCGTTGGCTCCCCCGCGCCGCTCCAGTTCTTGCAGCGGCGGCAGGTGTTCCGGGCGCGTGGCGACGACGACCTTGCCGCAACGCTCGTGAGCGATGCCGTGCTCGCCGCAGAAGCGATACATCGCCTCGCGGCCCTCGACGCAGTAGCGCGCCTTCAGCGAGCCGGGCTTGTAGTAGAGGCCGGAATGAATGACGCCACTGTTGTTGCCGGTCTGGTGCGCGGCCGGACGCTCCTCCGCTTCCAGCACCACGAGCGAAAGGTGCGGATCGCGCAACAGAAACTCGCGAGCGGTCGCCATGCCGACGATGCCGCCGCCGATGACGGCCACGTCGTAAACCGGGGTGCTCATGCGCCTGTTCTCCGGCCGTTGATTTTGTGTTTCCTCAAGAGGCCCGCCTTAGCGGCGTCGCGGTTGCATCGGGCCGTTTACCGGGAGAGCCGGACACCAGCGCCGCCTTGAGCGCGTAGCGCAAATAGCGATAAAAAGTGGCGGGTTTATAGCTGAAGGATGTTCCGCGCAATCCCTTCGAACGATTGTACAGCGTTGTCGGCACGTTGGTGAACGTGCAGCCCAGGCGCTTGGCCCAGTATAGCTCCTCCATGATACTGGCGAAACCGCGCTCGCGGTACGGCAGCGACAGAAATACCTCGGTGCGGAGGCAGCGAAAGCCGTTGGTCGCGTCGCGCACGCCGACGGCGAACAGCGGCGCCACGATCAGATTGCCCACGCGCGAGATGATGTAGCGCCAGAACGGCACGCCCTCGACTCGGCCCCCCGAACAATAACGGCAGCCCTTGATGACGTCCGCGCCGCCGTCCATGGCCGGCAAAAAGTTGACGATGTGCTGGGGCGGGTTCGTCAGGTCGCTGTCCATGAACAGAACGTACTCGTAACCCTGGCGCTTCGCTTCGGCGGCCCCGGTGCGCAGCGCCGTCGCGTAGCCGCGATTGCCGTCGTGACGGACGAGTGTGAAATCGGTGGCGCGGCGGGCCTGTTCGAGCACCTCGATGGTGCGGTCGCGGCTGCCGTCCTCGACGACGATGAGCCGGCAGCGCCGGCCCAGCGCCGGCAGGACGGCCGTGACTTCGGCCAGACAACGGGCGGCGCCGGCCTCCTCGTTGAACATGGGAATGACGATGGCCAGGCCGGGAAGAGCGCTCCCCGCGCCGGCCATCGTATCGCCGCGCGGGTTCATGCCGCCTCAGGATGTTGGGGGGAAGCGGATTCGCAAAGGCCATCCTCGCGATACGAACGCGCGATGGGCAGGTGATAATGTTCCGGCTTGTGCAGCCGGAAGCCGCCCGTCCGCAGACGTTGCACCAGGTCGGCGACGATGCGGCCCGACGCCTTGCCGTCGCCCAATTTGTGTTCCCAGGTTCGACCGTGCAGATGCTCCAGCTTCTGCCATACCTTGTCGGCCGGATACTGAGCGGGCTTGTCCGGATCGAACTTCACGCTCGATTGGCAGTCGTAAACCTGCGGCCGCTCCGTCGCCTTGCGCATCTGCAAGGACGGCACCTGCAAGACCGCGGTTTCCTCGACCACCGTGCCAGAATCGGTGACGACGCCGCGAGCGTGCGTCATCAGCACCAGCATCTCGGTGTAGCCGATCGGGTCCACCATGAGGACGTTCGAGGGCAGCTTCAATCCGAAGCGCTTCAAATTGCCCTGCGTGCGGTAGCTGGCCGTGAAGTAAACCTTGCGATCGGTGCGAGCAAGCAGTTCGAGGACGGCGGCCAGCGGCTCGCGGCTCTCCACGTTTTCGCGGCGATGACAGGTCATCAGGTAATACTGATCGCGCTCAATGTGCCGTTCGCGGAAAAATTGAGCGCTCGCCAGGGCATCATAATGCGTTTTGCGGTCGTAATAGTATTTATTGAGCACGTCCACAATCAGGTTTTGCACGACCACGATGCTGCGCGGGTTCAGTCCCTCGGCGACGCCCTGGTCCTTGTACTCCGGGAAATAGGTGTAAATGACGTCGGCCAGGTGATCGATGGTGCCGCGATATTTCTCTTCCGGCATGCGCCAATCGTAGGAGCGCATGCAACCTTCGATGTGGACGATGGGAATGTTGAGCTGGCCGGCGGCCAGGCAGCCCATGACGGTGTTCGTGTCGCCAAGGAAAACGGCGGCTTCCGGCTTCAGTTCTTCGAGGACCGGATAGAGTTTGCTGACCACGGAGGCGACAACCTCGGCGTCCGTGCCGCCCTTCGCGCCGAGTTCGATGTCGGGCGGCGCTACTTCCAGCTCGCGGAAGAAAACGTCCTTGAGGTTGTCGGAGTAATGCTGGCCGGACCAGATAAATTTCACGTCGAATTCATCCAGCGCGCGGATCTGATTGAGGACCAGGCTGGCCCGAATGACATCGGGACGAATGCCCAGGATGATGGCCAATCGCTTCTTCATCGCTCGTGCTTCTCCTTGCGACAGGGGCTTGGACCTCCGGCGGCACGACGGCGTCCGCCGAATTGCGTTGAGCGCGCCTCAACCCGCCGCCCGGCATGGGGACGGCCACGCGGCGAGATCGCGCAAGGCCGGCTCCAGCGGAGCATACTTGGGCAGGACGCGGTGCAGCGTCTCCTTCTCCGTGTCCAGTCGTCGCGTCACTGGCCGGCCGCTCGCCGTCGGGCAAACCTCGATGTCCGGGCGCAGCACTGCGGACAGGCGCTGGAGCAGTTCGTATTTCGACACCGGCGCGCAGGGACAAAAGTGATGCACACTACCCTCGTTCACCGCCGCCGCGAAGAGATCGTCGGCGATCAGACGGCGACAAAGTTCCGCGACTTGCCGGGTCGTGCAGCCGGTCCACAGATGGTCGATGAAACCGGGCAAACGCGCGCCGGCCGGCTGACGCCGGACCCATTCCAGCAGTCCGCGGCCGTTCGCCGAGGCGGGACCGATGAGCGAACAACGGATGTTGAGCACGTGCTCCGCCCGCACTTCGCCCTGGAGCTTCGATCGGCCGTACACATTGCCCGGCGCGGCGGGAGTGCTTTCCACACAGCGCCCCGCATCGGCGGCGAACACGGCGTCGGTGGAAACGTGAAGGATGCGCGCGCCATGAGGGCGGGCTGCCTCGGCGAGTCGATGAGGGAATGCGCCGTTGACCTCCTCGGCAAGTCGGATCGAGCTGGCGCTCCGCTCGTCGATGTTCGCTTGCAGCACGGCGATGCAGTTGACGATGTAATTGATCGGGCCCAGGCGAGCCAGCAACTCTTGCACGTGCGCGGCCCCGCCCTGGATGTCGAAAGGGATGTCGCCGTCCTCGCCATGCCGGGTCGTCCAGCGCACGGCCAGCGAACCGCATTCGCCCAGGTGGCGAACCAGCACGTGGCCCAACATGCCGGCGCCGCCGAGCACCAGGACGCGGACGGGCTGAGATGGCGTCATGGCTCCCCTATCAGACGAACTTCAACTCCGGTAGCGGCGTGACCCAGATGCCGGAATACCACTTCTCCTTGGCCCGGATGACATCGGCATAGTTCCAGGCGCTGACAAAGATGTAGTCCGGCGGCTGTTGCCGCAGCGCGTCGGGAAAGACGATGGGCGTGTGGGTGCCGGGCATCAGCTTGTTGGCCCGCAACGGCGACGCATCGACTACCGCTTGCAGATAATCCATCTTGCAGGCGTTGACCCACAAGGTCGCCTTGCCCGCCGCGCCGTAGGCCCAGATGCGATGTTGGCGGCCCAGCGCGCCGAGCGTCTCGCGCACCACCTCGATCTTGCGCTCGACGCGGACGCCGAAGTCCTTCCAGGTCGCGGCGCGGTTCAGGCCGGTCTTGTCTTCGTAAGCGCGGATTGCCTTCAGCTCCTCGCTTTCGGTCCCCGCAGCCTGAGCGGCGACGACGCGCAGCGAGCCGCCGTGCATTGGGATGCGCTCGGCGTGAACAAGGTGGAAACCGTGACGGCGGAACAGCTGCGCCAGCGTACCCAGCGAGTAGAACGTCAGGTGCTCGTGATAAAGCGTGTCCCACTGGAGTTGTTCGAGCAGGTCGCCGGCGTACATGACTTCCAGGCAGAGATGTCCCTTGGGGTTCAGCACCGTGTGAACGGCGTCGAGGATGGCGCCGGGATCGGCGTTGTGGGCGAAGCAGTTGCTGCCCGTGACCACGTCCATACTGCCGAACCGGCTGTGGATCTGCTTGGCCGAGTCGGGATCGAAGAAGCCGGTGAGGACAGACAGACCTTTGCCGCGCGCCATTTCGGTGATGTTGGCCGAGATGTCGATGCCGTGCGCCTGGATGCCGAGCTTGCCCAGCGGCGCCAGCAGCACGCCGTCGTTGCAGCCGAACTCCAGGACCGTCCGCGGCGCGAAGCGCTGATGGAGCCAGGCGGCGTATTGCTCGAAGTGCGTCACCAGCGGGCCGATGGTGCTGGAGGAAAAGGAGTAGTCCTGGAAGAGAATGTCGGGTTCGACGGGATCGACGATCTGAATCAGCCCGCAGTCCTCGCAGACGTGGACCGCGAGCGGATATTTCCGTTCGGAGTAGATGGCCTCGCGGTTGGCCAGAAAGCCGCCGGCCAGGGGCATTTCGCCCAGGTCCACACAGACGGCGAGTCGATTCGTCCCGCAACCACGGCACGTCTTGTTCACCATGATGTTCCTCTGAATTGTAAGAGACGCTAACGAAATGAACGACCAGCCCGGAGCGCCGGCGACGGGCGGCCCGTCACTGGCGCTCCGGGCTGGTCGGCAAAAAGTTCCCGTCTCTAATTCAACGTGGCCGAACAATAGTCTTCGGCCCATTTCTTTTCAAGGCGACTTTGCCGGCGGTCAGTAGAGAATGGCTTCGTTCATCGCCCGCCGTTGGAGGCGCAGCTCGATGCCAGGCCCGGCGTCGCCGAGAGTCGGCGACCGTCCCGCTTTCCGCAGCGCGCCCCAGAACCAGACGCGATTGAGTAGCACGTGATACTCCGACTGTCCGGGCACGACCGACAGGCCGATCACGAAGCGCCGGCCGTCACACTCGACCGGAATGATAACGGAGCGTCCGGCCGGATGATGGCCGCCGATGCGCGGCAGTTCGAGCGGCGCCGACGTCACGGCGTCCGGATCGCGGACCTTGACCGTCAGAAATTCGGCGACCTCCTCGTCCGGCCGGCCGCTCAGTTCCTTGAACCGCGCCATGCTGGAAAATCGGGGAATGTGGCCGAGATGAACGAGGAGGCTGAGGTGCTCGCGCCAGAAATCGACGGCAACCGGCTCCTCCGGGCGGCGTCGGCGCAGCAGTGCGAACGGACCTCGCGGCGTCTCCTCTGCGGGAACATAATTGCGGATCACATGGTCATAAACCAGGGCGTTGCGTACCACCGGGGGAACGAGGTCCATCCCCACATCGGTAAAGCGCCAGATAACGACTTCCGGCGGCTCGGCTTCGAGCAGCTGCACGATCCGCTTCTGTTCCTGGATCGGGGCGGCGTTGTAGCCGTTGGTGTGGAAGTACGGCCGAGCGCCGGCCAGGATGTAGAAGAGGGGGTCGTCGCTCAGCACGAAGAGCGGCCGAACCCTCCCTGACTTTTCGGCGCGGCGAGCGAGGGCGTGCAGAACGGCGTGATGCGCGTCGGAGAGCTGGAAGTGCTCGGGGGCGAAGCGCATGGCCGTGAATAGCTGTCGTTGATGCGTGTCCAGGGCCAAAAACGGCGCCGACGTTTTGGCGCGGGACACGGCCGAGCCGATACGACGGCCGACCTGGGCCGGGATCGACGAGGTGCAAAAGTAAGCGAAGAGTAACCCCGCGGCCAAGGCGGTCGCGCCGCGCTGCCAACTGGTTTGCTCGCGGCAGGCGAACAGGTAAAAGAGGCTGCCGGCGATGGGAAAAATGAGGATCTGAGCGGCCATGTGCGGCCTCACGATCTGCTTGAGCATCACCATCGCGGCGGCGACGCCCAGCAGCAGCACGACTCGGCCGGCCTTGTCTTGCGTATCGCCGCGCGTCAGGTCGTGCACCAGTCCGGCGCCGGTCAGAACGACGATCGACCAGAGCAGGAAAGCCTCATTCGGCGCGTCGCCGCGCAACCAGGCGCGGAGGTCGATCGGGTTCGCGCTGTAGGCCGCCTGCGCACCGAGGCTGGCCATGAAGCTGAGGAAGCCCGTTAGTTCTCCCCGGACCGCCAGGTGGATTCCCACGACGAGGACAGCGGCCGCGGGCGGCGCGAAGTCGCGGCAAACACGGCCAACCAGCCGTGAACGGAACTCGGCCGGCGCGCGCAGTGCGTCCAGGGCGCAGGAAACGAGCAGCGGCACGCCGGCGTACAGCGCGCTGCTCGGCTCGATCACGACCGCCTGCACGGCGGCAATCCAGAAGAGGACGTGCCGTCCTTGCAACCGAGGCAGGCGGTGATCGATGGCCGCGTAGGCAAGGACGACGTTGACGATCAAGCCGTAGCGCTCCATTCCCGGCAGGTAATTGCCGGCGTACAGCGCGAAAACCACTCCGAAGACGGCCGGCGTCGCCGCCAGGGAGCCTCTTGTATTCAGATGGACGGCGAGAAGGAAGACCGCGAACAACAGGAAGCGGTGCAGCGCCAGCAGAACATCGCCATGCGGGAAGGCCAACTCGAAGAGAATTTGACCACCGTAGGGATACCAAAAATCCTTGAATGGCTTGGCGCCGGTTTGCGCGAGATACTGCCAGACCAGGATGTTGTTGCTGTCCCAGGACGGCGAGATACGGCTTGTGGCGGTTGGGCAGGTCGCCGCCAGGTCGGGACAGAAGTAAGCCGCCAGGCCGATCGCCAGCACAATCACGACGAAACCACCGGCCCACGCCCATCCGCTCCGCCGCAGCGCGGGTCCGGCCGGGACCGACGCGGCGCGCGCCGGGGCGCGCCGCTTCCACAGATAGACGGCGAGTAGGGCGACGAGGGCGGGAACGGCGACGAGCAGCGGGGCATTGAGAAACTCGAGAGACTTGGAATATCCGGTATAGAGTGCGTAGCCGACGGCGGCCTCGCCGGAAGGAGGATGGCCGCCGAACCGCCGAAGCAGCTTCAGGGCCTGATACGTTAGTGGGACCGACACGGCCACGACGACAGCGGTCCATCGTCCACCCGCGCGCAGGCCCACGCCCAGAACAATTAGCACGGCCACGGCCAAGAGCGCGAGCAACGTCTCCCGGTCGTGTCCTCGGATGAGCAGTTTCAGGCCAAGCCGAGACAGCGCGTTGCGCGGCCCGCCCGGCAGCGCGATCGGCCCGAAGTGCGCGGCGAGTTGCGGATCATTGTGACTGGCGCGCAGCACGAGGGCGTCGCCCTCGATCCCCGCCTGCTCCGCGTTGGTGGCCCAACCCGCGAGATCCCGTGCGGAGAAGGAATGGACGGTCTCATTGCCCTTCTGGATGCAGACCCCATAAAGCCGGATGCGCTGGCCGGGCGTGTCGGTCGGATCGATACGAAGGTAATCGAGGGTCTGGTAATTCTCCAGGTGGAAGCGATAGGCGTGCCGCGCCCCTGGCATGGCATGTTGGCGCAGCGGTTTGCCGGCAGGAGAGTTGGCCCATACTTCGATGAGGCTACCCGCGCCGGCAGCGTCGTCGCCGGCCTGCATGTCGATCACCAGGTCGCACGTCTGCCAGACGCCGCGCGGAGCGTAGAATAGCCCCAGCGGCAGAAGGAAGAGAAGGACGAGCGGGAGCCAGCGTCTCAGCGCCGGCGCACGGCGCGGCCCCTCAGCGGCTGCGGGAGAGATTGGATCGGAACCCATTTCACGCTCTCCATCGCGAGGTCAAGCCGCCTTGTCGGCCGGCAGGCCGGGCACGATCTCGTAGCCCAGCGGCGAGCGATCGCGCTTGATCAGGGGCCGCAGATACTCGGCGTTGGAGTAGCGCGTGTTGTACACGTCACCGATGCGCCCCTGCTCGGTCAGCGTCTTGATTTCACGGATGCCGTCGTACACCGTCAACTTCGGCTGAAAGCCGAACGTTGTCTCGGCCCGAGCGCCGGAAACCCGATAGTTGCGCGCGTCCTGGAACTTGAGGTCTGTCCGCTCGATGGTGACGCCGGGGACCAGTTCGGCGATCTTCTCGGCGGCCTGCAAAATGGTCATGTTGCCGGCCACCAGGTTGTACACGCCGCGATGCGTCGTGGCGATATTGGGCACGATGGCCTCCGCCACGTCGCGCACGTGCAGCAGCGGCCGATATTGCGCGCCGCCGTAGACGCTCATGCGGCGATAAAGGCACGCCTTGACCGTCAGCAGATTGACCACCAGATCCAGACGCAGGCGCGAAAAAAGATCGCCGACGCCGAAGATGGTGCCCAGGCGGAAGGTGATGCAGTTGGTCGGAGCGACGACCTTCTCCGCCTCAACCTTGGTCTTGGCGTACAGCGACAGCGGATTGACCGGAGAATCCTCATCGAGGATGCCGTCCTGCGCCCCGTACACCGAGCAGGTGGACATGAAGACCAGCCGGCGGTCGAAGCGGCGGACCACCCATTTGAGCGATTCGAGGTTGATCTGCTCCGTCAAGGCGGGGTTGAGCGCGCAGGCGCCGTCGCCGACCAGGGCGGCGAGCCAGACCACCGCGTCCGCCCAGTCGAGGTGCGGTTGCAGTCGCGTGCGGTCGAGGATGTCGCCGCGCACGAAGTCCACCGGCTTGAGATACTTTTCCTCGTACAGCAGATTGTCGTAGACGCGCACGGTGTAGCCGGACTCCGCCAGCCGGTCGGTGACGTGACCACCGATGTAACCCGCCCCGCCGACCACCAAGACGTTCGCCATCCCCTCCTCCTTCATCGTTTCAAAACCACGGCATGCCCAGCCGATAGAACCATGCCTGGCGCAGCACGTTGGCGTAGCCGAGGATCTCGAAAGGCAGCCGAAACTTCTGCGACCCGCCGCGCCGCAGATCGCCCTGCCGGCCGGGGATGTACTCGACCGCCCCGCCGCTGAGCAGAATCTTGAACGTCATTTCCGGGCAGATGTTGAAGCGCGTGGCCGAGACGCCCAGGGCATGAACGTAATTGCGGTTGAAGGCCCGGAAACCGTAGGTGCTGTCGCGGATCGACATGCCCAGGAGCAGCCGGATGGCCGCGCGATAGACGGTCTGGTAGGTGCGGAACAAGAAGGGCACCGAGGCGGCGTCCTCCCTGCGCAGATAGCGCGAGCACTGCACCAGATGGCTGCCCGAACGCAGCTTGTTGAGGAAGGTCGGCAGCAACTCGACCGGATCGTGTCCGTCGGAAGAGACGATGACGCAGTACGGACTGGCGGCGTAGGCCATGCCGAAACGGATCAGGCCGCCGAAGCCGCGCCGCCGCCGTTTCCGCGAAAAGACGCGGATGTGCAGCGCCGGGAACTCGACGATCAACCGCCCCGCCACGTCGAGGGTCTGATCGCCGCTCTCGTCGTCCACGATGAGCGTTTCGACGTTCAGAGACGAATGAGTGACCGTGTCGTGCAGTTTCTCCACGGTGCCGCGCAACACCTTCTCGTCGTTGCAGGTCGGGATGAGGATCGATAACTCGGGCATGGCTCAGCGCTCCTCGATGGTCCAAGGATCCCACGCGCGGGCCGGAAAACGGATGTCGTCGCCCAACGACTCTTGCAACGTCGAGGTCGAGAAGAAGACGATCTTCGCTCCCTCCGTCAGCGACATGAATCCGTTGGCGAACCCGGCCGGGATGTGCAGGACGGCGGGCGTTCGATCGCTGAGGACGAAGCGCTGCACGGGCAGATGCGGCGACGGATTGTCCCAATCGTCGATGCGGACGCAACAAACCAGCATGGAGCCGGCCACGACGGTGGCGTACTTGGCCTCGCGTCGGTGGCCGTGCCAGGCGCGGATGAAGCCGGCCCGGTGATTGCCGACCGTGTAGAAGCGCTTGACGCCGGTGAAGTCGAAGTCGTTGACGAAGCCGACCTCGCCGCGATCATCGACTGCCAGCCCACCCTTGAGCAGTTTGGCGGCGGGCTCGGGCGCCTCAATCCCGCCTCCCCGATGTTCGACCGCGCCGCTTCCATTAACCAATTTTGCGCCGGCGCTCATTTCTCCTCCATCTTCCCGCCCTCTCCGTTCGCAGGTCGATTTCATTCCCCCCAGCTTCCCGAGGGCGATAGGAACGGCGTGGGAATAAATGAAAGAAGTCGATGGGCTTGAAATCGGCACTTTTCCGGGGCGACTGTATCAAATAATCGGATTGCCCTTGCTCATTCCGTCTTCCCGCCGGACGGACGCAATGCTATCAAGATGCTGCGTCCGCACCGCCCAATGGAATACGGCGCCGTCGCTGCTGGCCCTCCGGAACCGAGTAATGCGAATCATCCGCCTGGAAATCCCCGATGTGGTTCTCATCGAACCGAAAGTCTTCCAGGACGATCGCGGCTACTTCCTGGAGACGTTCCAGGTTGAGAAATACGCGGCCGCCGGCGTCACCCTGCCGATGGTGCAGGACAACCACTCTGGCTCGCGCCGGGGCGTGCTGCGCGGCCTGCACTATCAGATCCGCAAGCCGCAGGGCAAGCTGGTCAGCGTGGTGGCCGGCGAGGTGTTCGACGTGGCGGTGGATCTGCGCCGCTCGTCGCCGACGTTCGGCCGCTCGGTCGGCGTCACGCTGTCGGCTCGCGATCACCAGCAGGTCTGGGTGCCGCCCGGCTTCGCGCACGGCTTCTACGTCCTGAGCGAATGGGCCGAGGTCATCTACAAGGTGACGGACTTTTACGATCCGCAAGGGGAACGAACGCTGATCTGGGACGACGCCGAGGTCGGCGTGCGTTGGCCGCTGCCCGACGGCCGCAAGCCGATGTTGTCGCCCAAGGACGCCGAGGGCAGTCCCCTCGCCAAGGCGGAGTTGTTCGCCTGAGAATCGTGGCGACGGCGCCTATTTCTTCTGCCGGGACAGCAGGTTCAGGATCTCCCGCGGTTGCTCCGCGATCTTGACGTTCGTCTCTTTGTGCAGGATCTTGCCGTCCGTGCCGATGACAAACGTCCAGCGCGCCGCCGTCGCCCCGCGGCGCAGCGTGATTTCCTCGCCGGTTTCCGGGTGCTTGATGCGATGCTCTCCGCCGCCGGACATCGCCACGCCGAACGCCCGCCCGACGGCGCCCTTCTCGTCGGCCAACAAAGCGAAGTTCAGTCGATAGGTCTTTTTGAAAAGCTGGTGTGTCGCCACGCTGTCGCCGCTGACGGCGACGATCTCCACGTCTCGCGCCGCCAGTGCGACGTAATGGTCGCGCATCACCCGCAACTCCTCAGTGCAGTTCTTGAAGAAATCGCCCAGGTAGAAGCAAACAACAATCACCCTTTTGCCGTAGTGCTGCGCCGAGTTCCATTCGCGGCCCCGATCATCGACGCAGGTGAAGGCCGGAGCGCGGTCGCCGACCTGGAGATAGGGCAACCGATCGGGATCGATGTAATCGCAGCGCGAACGGGGGGCCGGCGCCGGCACGAGCAGAAACAGGGCGACGACGAGCGAACGAACGAGTGCGGTCATGGCGCGTCTCCGTGTGGTTCAGTAATCCGCACGCGCGAGTCGCCGGCCCGCCAAAGCCAGGATCGCAGCCGTGAACAGAAAAGATGTCACCAGGGACAAACCGGGATTGAATTGGTTGGCCGCTTGCGCCGCGCTCAACTCAGAGCGATCGTGAAAGTGCTTGTCGCTGTGGAGAAGTTGGCCGAGCAGCAAGTTGATGTCGGTCGGCTTGGGCAGCACCCAGTAGCCGGCTTCGAGGAGCGCGGCGGCCGGTTGCGGCGCGGCGTGGGGCACAACCGAGTGGCGCGTGAAGTTGAGCGAAGCGCAGGCGGCCCAGAACAAGAGCGACCCGACGAGGCAGATCACCGTGCTGCGCGTCCACACCGCCAGGAGCGCCGAAACGCCGTAGAGAAAGGCGAACTCCAGCACGAGCAGCGGGATGACGAACAAGTAGCCGGGCGTCCAGAAGCCGGTCTTCAGCCCCAGCGCCAGCCAGGTGCCGCCGATGAAGACGAGGGCCTGGAAGGTCACGAACGCCAGCACGCCGAGATACTTGCCGGCCAGCAGAACCCAGCGCGGCACCGGCTTGGCCATCAGCACGGAGGCCGATTGCGGTTGCAGAAACTCCGGCAGGAAGCCGCACGTCCATAGCAGCACGAGCAACATGCCGACGGCGCTGGCCCCCCAACGGGCCAGTAAGGTTTGCAGAAAGACGATCTCCGCCTCGCCGTCGCGGAACAGGCGGAGCCGCACCGCCCCAAAAGCCATCGACAGGCGGCCCTCGCCCGCGTTGAGTCCGGTAAACGGTTGACGGTCGGGTCCGTACAGTTCGATCTCGCCCGGCGGTTTCCAGGCCGTCGCGCCCTCGATGCGCACACTCAGGCAGAAGAGGATGCACACGCCGCTGAAGGCAAGAATCAGCCAGAAGGTGCGCGAGGCAAGCGATTGACGAAACGTATCGCGGAGGAGACAGCGAAGGACGTAAACCAGCGACGGAAGCTCCATGTTCGCATTCATCTCGTCAGAGGGGGATAAGGGTACGGCGGCGACCGTGGGCGGCCGCCGGCGGCGAGAAAATCGTTTCACTGAATCAGCGACACAGGCACGCTGCGATCCAGGAAAGTCAAGATCGCCTGTTGCAGCAAGGCTTGACGCTGGCTCAAGGTGCCGATGCACCACTTAAAGCCGTTGGTCGAGTCGCTTGCCGAGTTAGGAAACACGGTGCCGCCGATCGTGGAGATCTGCTGCAAGAGTGAGACGGAGCTGGTTTGCGTCGAGTTGGAGTTCTCGAAAATGGCGCCGAAGGCGACACACTGCACGATGACAGGTTTGTTGGCGGTGGCATATCCTGGATAGTTGGGCGGAGTGGGATAGCCCGAAGGCGGCGAGGTATAGGGAGTGCCGTCGTCCTTGTTGCAAATCGCCTCGACGATCTGGAGCAACCCGTTCGTGCTATACCCCGTGGAGTTCACCGTGTCTCCGGGGCGAATGCAGTAATACGAGTCATAGGCTCCATTATTGGAGAAGCCGCTGGTGGGGTTACTGTTTTGATTGGCCATGCCGTCCGTCTCATAAATGATGAGTCGGGTGGCGCCTTTGCGGCCGAAGCCGCCGACGGCGCTGCTGTTAGGGCCGGCCGTCTGCAAGGACTTGTTGCCGCTGAACTGGTTGTAGGCCAGCATGAAACCATAATCGGAGGCGGTGTTCGAGTCAAAATCCCCGTGCGCGCGCGGCGTCTGGGTTCCGTTGGTGTCCCAGGGCCGTACATCGCTGCTGCTGCTGTTGGGCGGCACCCACAGGGAACTCACCATCGCGGAGTAGGTGTTGGTCAGGCTGTATTGCGGGTTGTTGAAGGTGCCGGTGCCGGGCGCGTCGTTGCTGTACTGTGGGCGGCTGAAAGGCAGCATTGCCACCAGATCGTTGGGATGGTTGTTCTGGATGTCGAGCAGAGCGCAGCCGACACCCTGTTTCATGGGAAACATGGATATGTCCTGCGTGACCCCGGAGAGCAGGCCGGTGTCCATCATGAATTGCACCATGGTCATGGGGCCGAACCACAGACGATGGCGCGGCCGCCACGGATTGTCGGCGTAGTCCATGTATCGGGCGTCCGACGACGACGGCGGCGCGCTGACCTTTATCGTGCCGAATTTGTAATCCGGGCCGACACTGCACGACGGGGTTTGCGTATGTTGGATATTGCCGTTCGGATCGCGCCAGACGCCGAGCGCCCAGTCGATGTACTCCTTCCAAAATCGTTGGTTGGCGTCAGTGATGTTGTAGTTCGCCTGCGTGTGATCGTATGCGCTGCTGGGAACGTCCGTGGGAATTGAGTCGTAATAGAGAATGGAGCCGGAGCGCAGTTCCGACGGGAACGGGTTCGCACCGATGTTCGCGATGAAGTTCAAAATAGCCTTGTAATTGATGACGTAATTCCCCGATGGGTCGTTGTAGCCGGGGGCCGTCGTCTTGAACAGCTTGGTGTTGTCGTTGCACGCCGAGGTGCCGTCGCTGAGGAAGAAATAATTCTTCCGCCAGTCGTTCGTGGGGTCGGGTGGCCAAATGAAAAACGTCTTGCCCCAGTAGCGCGGCCCGAGCGTGTAGCCGTTGAATGTGGTGCTCGCCTGCGACCTGTATCCCTGGGTCTCGAAGTTCGCGTTGTATGTCGTGTTGTTGAGGATGTCCTGCACCGTCGTGGCGTAATTCGGGATGGATTGGCCGTTCTTGGGCAGATAATTGTCGCCTTGACCGGAGGCGGTGCCGTTGGCGTAGCTATCGGGCCACGAACTAAAGGCGTAACTCATCGTCGCGCCGCGACCGTTGGAGTAAAAATCGTTCACCATCGCGGGCATTCCCAGGACGGCGGTACTGACGTTGGAACGGCCGATGAGCGAGTTGTTATACAGCGGACTGGATGCGGTTGAAAACGGCGACAGCAAGTTCGCGTAGTGGACGTAATCGGTGTAGTCCGTTTGATTGGAGTAGTGACCGAACAGCGGGTAGACGGTGTCCGTGTTGTTGGACGTGTAATTCGGGTTGGACGTCTTGGGCCAAGTGTAGCCGTTGGTGCTATTGGTTTGGCCGCTGTCGAGATAGCTTTCGTTGTTCCAAAGGTCGCTCTCGTTGTTCATCGAACCGGAGAAATCCAGCACGAGGCAGATGTCGCGTGGCCGATGCGCCGCCTGGGAGCTGGCCGATACCTGCATCACGGACTGGAACGACGGGTCGATGAGGCGAAACGCCGGCGCGAACGCGAGGTTGACGTTGTACGTGGCGGAGACCTGACAGAGATTGTAATTGTCCGGGGCCACCGGCGGAAACTGTGGAACGAAAAGCTGGGTCGTGGTGTCGTAGTGCCAGGCTCCGAAAGTGAGGGTGACGTTCGCGCTGGGAACGACGCTGCTCAATATCTGATTGGCCTGCGTCGTCTTCATGGCGTTGTCCATCGCGGTCCCCGCGGTGCCGACGCTGCCAAGGTTCTGTCCGGACGAACCGTTGAGGCTGCGGGCGCCGGCCATGGCGCCGGCGTCCACGGCGTTTTGCAGCTGTGTCTTGGCCGCCGCGATCATGCCGATGTCCACCGCCAACGCCACGAACCCACACATCGACACCAGACTGATTACCATCAGCGGTAGTACCGATCCGCGTCTCCGTTTCTGTCGCAACTTCAGCAGCATGACCCATTTCCCTCAATTTGTCGTATGTACGGACACGGACCTATCGCGGCGGCTAATTGGCCTCGCCGCGCATCATGACCTTGGTCGTGATGTGGATGCTATTGCTTCCTCCACCGGGGCTAAATGCGTGCGTCGGAAACATTAACGGCAAATCGCCGTCGATCTGCACGATAATGTTGTTTCCAAACGGCGTATTGGTCCAAGCGCCGATGTTATTGCCGCTTGTGTCGGACTGATATATGGTGATGGTCACGTTTTGCAGCGGTTCGTTGGCCAGGGCGCTGTTGATGACGCTCGTCACGCCGGCGGTCGCCGTCGCCGGGGGGGTGTAACTGGTCGCCGTGATGACGGCCTGTCGCGCGCCGGCGCGGGCCGCGTTTTCCATCACCTGCCTGGCCTGGACGTATCGACCGTACTCGAAGAGGGCGAACATGAGCGTGAAACACAGCACGGCGATGAACGCCATCTCGACGATGGTGGTCGCTCTGCGCCGCCACGTTCTTTCGCACGTCAATCTCATGACGTTCTCCTCATTCGGTCCGCTTCGGTTCCTTCCTCATCCCACCGGCGGCTCCGGCTCGCTGGGATAAGCTTGATCGATCATCGTCACCCATTGCACCGTTGTGCTTATTTGCGTCGATGAGGTGGTGAAGAAGTTGAGGAAGCTCCAGCCGATGTCCTTGTAAGGAATGCTGGCCTGTACCTGCAAATTATCCAGATACGACGCCTTCGACACGTCCGTCCCCGGATTGGTAAGATCGGAGACGTTGACCGTTACGTTCGTGGACGGCAGTCCAGCGACGGTTATGTATTGGGTGACGATGGATTTTACTTGCGAGTTGGTGTATTCCCCGGTTGCGGCCTGCCGCGCGCCTTCGCGTGCGGCGTTGGTCAACACCTGCTGTACCTCGATCATCCGTCCCACTTCCCAGATGCCGACGAGCAGGGAAAGCATAATCGGCAGAACGAAGGCGAATTCGACGACCGCCGCGCCGCGCCGCTCCGATCGCGACGGCTTTCGGATGTTAGGCATTTGCTGATCCCTTTCATTTCCGGGATATGCCCCCGCAATCTTTGCAACGGCGCACTGAGTCCGATTTACGCCGGTTGGCGAGCGCGCACGGATTGCGAGCGAAACCCATGCGGATTGAATAATGAGGAGGGGAACTGCGTCTCCGTCCGGTTCGGGGAATGCTTGACCGGAGGAGCAATCTCATCTACCACTCTAGGTCGAGAGTGGAGAAATGCAAATCGTCCGATCGACTTTTTTCCCGGCATTTGCCCGCGGAGGATTTGTGAACTAGGCTGGCGATGAAATGGCGTGGGCGGAATTCTTCGACGGATCTCCACTTCGTTTTTTTCCGAGATAGGAATGCCTCCCATGACAGTTATCGCCGATTCGATTCGCAGCGTTCCGACCGTGCCTGCCGCGGCGGTAGCCGAATTTCGACGAGTATCGAAGACGTATCGTAGCGCCATCCTTCGCCGCCCGCGCGTGCAGGCGGTGCGCGACGTGAGCCTGCGCATCGATACCGGAGAGATCCTCGGTCTGCTCGGTCCCAATCGGGCCGGCAAAACCACGCTGGTCAAACTTCTCCTGTCGCTCTGCCAGCCCACCAGCGGCGAGGTGCTGCGCCTCGGCCGGCCGCTCTCGGACCGCAGCACCCTCGGCCAGATCGGATATGTACACGAGAACCACTCCTTTCCGCGCTACCTCAGCGCGGCCGCCTTGCTCGAATACTATGGGGCGCTGACCCTGCTGCCTTACGAACGGGTCCACGAGCGCATACCGCAACTGCTCGAACGCGTCGGACTCGCTGATCGCAGCCGCGAGCCGATCGCCCGCTTCAGCAAGGGGATGTTGCAGCGTCTCGGACTCGCCCAGGCTTTGCTCAACGAGCCGCGTCTGCTTGTGCTGGACGAGCCGACGGAAGGACTGGACCTGAATGGACGGCGCCTGCTCCGCGAGGTGGTGCGCGAGGTGCGCGCGCGCGGCGGTAGCGTACTGCTGGTTTCGCACGTCCTGTCCGAGATTGAGCATTTGTGCGACCGCGTGGCCGTGCTGGTCGGTGGGCGATTTGTCTACACCGGCCCGCTCGCCGAGCTCACCCACGATCGCTCCGGATCTCCCCGTTCGCTGGAGAAATCCGTCAAGGATCTCTACGCGAAGACCAACGCATGAATCCTCTCTCCACCCTTCTCGTCCTTCGCTGGCTGGTCCGCGATACCTTTCGCCAGGCGCTCCACTCCGGCGTCTTCTGGCTGCTGCTCGCCGTCAGCGTGATCTGCGTCGCCTTGTGCCTGACGACGACGGTCATCGAGACGCCGGACGATTCCGGCCGCCTCGAACTGGCCTTCGGTGCCATACAGGTTCCGCTCGACCGGGGTCGAGCCGCAGCCGTGCGGACGTTGGAAGTGTTCCTCGCCGGCTGGGTCGCCGATGCCTTGGGCTTGCTGCTGGCTCTGATGGGTACGGCCGGCTTTCTGCCCTCGTTCCTTGAAGCCGGTTCGGCGTCGGTGCTGTTGGCCAAGCCGGTCCCGCGCTGGGGTCTGCTGGCCGGCAAGTGCGCCGGCATCGTGACATTCGTGGCCGTGCAGGACGGGTTCTTCCTCGCCGGCACCTGGTTGGCGCTGGGCTTGCGCACCGGCGTCTGGGACGCGGCCTATCTGCTGTGTCTGCCGGTGCTGCTGCTGCACTTCGCCGTCTTTTTCAGTTTCTCGGCCATGCTGGCGACGGCCACGCGCAGCACGGTCGCCTGTATGTTTGGATCGATCCTTTTCTGGCTGTTGTGCTGGGCGATGAATCTGGGCCGACACTGGTTCGTGCTCGTGCCAGACCTGCACAACGCCGCCGCCGGACTCGGTCATACCATCGAGCTGGGCTATTGGCTCCTGCCCAAGCCGCTCGACTGTCACCTCCTTCTGCTCGGCACCCTGCCGGACGACCCGCTGCTGTCGCGCGTCCTCGACATGCACGCCCTGGCCGCGCGCGGCGGTTGGCGGCCCGCCGCCTCGGTACTCGCCTCGTGCATCTCCGCCTTGGTGCTGTTGGCCGTGGCGGCGTACGACTTCGTTACCGCGGACTATTGAAATGCGGGTCGGAGTGTGTCTGTGGATTTTGACACTGGTGTTGGGGATTGACCTGCGGAGACCGAGGCGAGTTCGGGAACCGATCAGAAACGCGGTGGACGCTCACGGCGACACGAGGTCCACGCTGGTGGAATTGTACGCCGCGGACCAGCCCTGCGGCTCCACGTCCGCGAACTGGCCGCTGCTGGAGGCGAAGTCCAGCACCTCGAACGACGTGCCCGACGGCGGCTGATAGCCGTCCTCCAACTCCGCTTGCAGCGTGCCGTCCAGCGTCGCCGAACCCGTCACCTTCAGCTTGCCAAACGAGCTGGCGCTGGCGAGGTCGCTTTGCAGCGTGCCCGTGCTCGACTGCGTGAACGTCGCCACCGTGGGTGTCACGCCCGCCGCCACTTCCAGCATTCCGTCGTTGTCCACCTCCGGCAGCAGCGCGCCGCCCTCGAAGTCGAACGTGCCGTCCTTCTCGTTGTGCAAGGTCACGCCGCTGCCATAGCCGAACTCTCCGCCCGCCGACCACACCACCGTGCCGTGGTTGTCCAGATCGCGGGCCATCATGCCGGTGCCCGACAGGGTCATGGTGGCGTTGGGTCCGATGGTGGTCGTGCCGGTGCCGGTCATGCTGCCGCTGGTCCAGGTCAGGTAATCGTTGCTGCCGCCGCCGTCGGCGTCGATGGAGAAGTCGCCCGCTCCCGTGATAACGCCGCCACCGCTGCCGCCG
>DATBGU010000108.1:0-14856 GCA_036557825.1 Gemmataceae bacterium | reverse complement strand
AGACGCATCTTTCGACCGTACATGACGATAATGTCGCAGAACTCGCAGCTGAACGGACAGCCGCGGGTGCATTGCACAATGCCGTGCGCGTAGTTTCCCTTGAGCAGGTCCAACCGTGGGGGTGGCGAATCGGGCAGATGAATTTTCTCGGGCTCCACGTAACGGCGCTCCATGCTGCCCGCCAGGTAATCCCGCAGGAAACGCGGCCAGGTGTACTCCGCCTCCCCCTCGAAGAGCACGTCGCAATATAGCGCGCACACGTCGGGCAGGAGGTTGGCTAGGGGGCCGCCAATGACGACTGTCTTTCCGAGGGCCCGGAAGCGCTCGGCGATCTCGAAGACGCGCTCGATCTGGATAATGTAGCCGGTAATGCCGATGAGCGGTGCGTCAGTGAGATAATCGACGTCTTCGCCAATGTTCTCATCGCAGAGTGTTACGGTGAAGTCGGGAGGGGTCAAAGCTGCGAGCGTGAGGAGGCCCAGCGGTGGGAAGATCGCTTGATAGGGTGTGATGGGTAGGAAGTGCTCCAACCCCCAGTAGGAGATGGGGAACTTCGGCTGAACGAGATAAACCTTCCGAGCGGCAGACCCCAGTGTTGAGCTCATGGAACACCCATAAAAGTCGTCGCGGTACTCACACCGCCAAATGGCTGAGGCGCGCGCACTCATACCTGAATCGTAGAGGGACGAGAAGGCGAATGCCTGCACCAGTGGCATGAAGGAGGCGACCGCCAAAGCGGTCGCGAGACCCAAGTGCCGTAATGTCACACGAACGGTGAGCAACAGCCCAAGGGCAATTCGGTACAATAACTGAAAGCTCGGCGCGGACTGGTCTTAACGGCTGCCAGTTTCCAGGAGGATGTATGTCTCAGAGCGAGTCAGAGCAAGATTCAGAGTCGCGCCGCAAAGAAGTCTTTCTGGCGCTCGTCACGGCTCAGGATGCGAAGATGCCGGTGCCGCAGTCCCGCAAGGAGATCGCGCAGCGCTTCGGCCTTACGGAGACGGAAGTCGTGCGCATCGAGCGCGAGGGCCTGGACAACAACTGGCCACCACTTTGAAGGAGCGCCAACAAACGCGACTTAGGCTGTCGGCTTGGCCTCTACAGCCAGCTTCGCCGCCGGGCTGACCCGGGGTTGGCTGCTGCCTTAATTGGCGTAAGCAGGGCCGCATCCGCTTGCCGTCCATTGCAAGCGCGTTCGTTGGCTTTTTCCCTGCAACGTCCTGCAATGTGATACCCCTATTCCCCTGTGCAACGCAGTTTGCCCGGCTGCTATCAAGATGGGAAGACTGGATCGTCGATAACATTCTCGGCCTGCGCGCCGCCCGATTATCCTTTGCGAAAGCGGTACCTCCATGCCGGAAGACGCCGACGCCCTCGCCGGCTCTCTCGACCTCGCCCAGGCGGCCGAGCTGTCCCTGCTGGTCGATCTCGAAGCCCGCTGGGAAAACCTGCGGAAGTTGAACCTGGGGCACAGCCTCCAGGATCTGAAGGCCCGACAGAAGGCGTACGACGCCTTCCACGCCAAGCTGGTGGCGTACAACCGCCGCTACACGCCCACGCACGTCACTGAGTTGCTGTTGAACACGCCGCTCCGGCTGTCACTGTGGTGCCGGAGGATGCGCGACCTCTACCGCCAGGTGGAGCACATCCCCCAGGGTCACTGCCCGGTCCACCTGCTGGAGAAAGCCTACCGCTGTGCCGACCACCTGGCCACCCGACTCCACACGGACCCCGCGAACCGCCCCGCCGCGCTGCCGGGCACGAGCCACGATACGGCTGGGGTCCTGGAGGCGCTGGCTCAGTGGTGCGATGCCCTGGCTGGCGTCTCCACAATCCGCTGAGCGGGTTCTCGCTCTGGCACGTCCCTTCTGGTATGATCCTCTTTTGCACCTGGCCATGGCAACCGTGAGTAGGAGAACGGATGAGGAAGAAAACGAACCTCGTATCCTGGGTGGTCTACCAAATGACCATCCACGGCAAGGAATCCGGTATGAATGCGGTCTGCGAGCAGAGCGAGTGGGACGAGATGGAGCGGGCCCAGCCCGGCCACCACAAACTCATCCAGGCCGGCATTACGAACGAGGGCGAGGCGGAAAGGCTCGCCCGTGGCACGGCAGGCGACCCCCCGGTCAGGCGTTAAGAGTACGCGTACTCGACCCGCTCATCGCCATCGGTTGTCCTTGTGCGGCGTGCCGTTCAGGCGGCAGCGCGCACGCTCGATGTACCAGCGGGCCCGCTTGTCGTCTCCTTCCCCGGTGACCGCCTGCAGACGTTCGATCCCCGCCAGGACGTCGCGTGTGGTGTAGCCGGGGTGCTCCATCTCGAGATAGCAGCTCAGGAACTGGCACGCTTCCTCGAACGCCGATGTATGCTTGATGGCTCTCCCTCCAAGGCGACGACACCATCGTACCACTACCGGAGCCGCAAGGCACTCCCCCGTGCCACGTCGCAGAGCACTCCAGGGCGCGGCCGTGACGTTTCTTCCAGCAATTCCCTAGAGTGGGAGTTCTTCCATTTTAGTCGCACGGGGTGGATCACGCCCCGTAGCAGTCACACATTGCCAACCAAGCGAGGTGTGATTTCCCTTGCTGTTAGCCGGATTTTCTACGGAGGCGAAAATCCTCGCCGCCATGGTGAGTGACCAGCAAAGCACCCGCGCCGGCGTGACGCTCGAACAACTGGCCGAGGGCTCTTTCCTCGTCAGGCCAGGGGTAGGCGAAGATGATACCAAAATCCTCCGTGGCCAATCCAAGCTCTTCGTGTGCCGGTGCCTCCGTTGTCGTGAGCGAGGCAAATGAACCGGCGGCCCGCATCAAAATCCTGTCGCCCGCGGGAATGAAGCTTCCTTGCGCGAATTCGACCGGCACATCAAAGTCGGCGGCGAGACGCCGCGACGCGCGCACGAGTGTGCTGTCCACCTCGATACCATAGGCGTCGAATTCCAGTAACGCGGCCAAGCATGTAACCACGCCGAAGCCGCTGCCCCACTCGCAAAACAGTGTGCCAGCGGCTTCCGCCTGCGCCGCGAGATGTTGGAGGATACCGTAAGCGCCTCGGAAATTGCATGGCACGAAGGCAGAGTTGCGATAGCGGCGATAGTATCCCCGGATGCGCCTGTCCGCCTCGCGCAAGAACGCCCTGATGTTGGTGGGAATGGGGCCAACTGGGCCTGGGCGCGGCACATTATGCAAGGGCATGGATGGACCTCGAACTGCGACCCGTACGGACTATTGTTCCGCATCAAGGGTTTGGAGCCTCTTCAGGATGTGTTCTTTACCCAGGTTGCGCATGGTCTCGATATTGCGCCGCGGGATCTTCAGGACTTCATCAGAGGCATCGGCGGCCTGAGAAACGCTCGTTTCACGTAGCAGGTGCAGCATGGGGTAAGGCGAGCGGTTCGTGTAATTCTCGGCCGCGTTAAGTTCGGTTCCCGCAAATCGATACTGCGGATGAAAGCTGGCGACCTGGATCGTGCCACAGAGGCGCAGCTCCTCGAGGAGTTGATCCACGACACCCAGGAAATCGTTGTAGTCGAGGAAGTTGCCTAACACATGCGGATGAATCAGCAGTGTCGTTTCGATGTGCGAGGTCGGCGAAGCGAGGAGGAGGTGCAACTCGCCGGCAAGATCGTTTGACAAGGTGTTCTTGTCGCGGGAATGGCTAATGGCATAGCGAATTCGGCCCGCGTCGAATACCCGTCGCGCAAACGGGCAGAGGCCGAGCCCAATCACAAATGATGAAATCCAGCGGCGCGTGTGCTCGACGACGACCTGGTCATTCACCGGGGCACACGACCCTGGGCGCGCTGTGTCTCCGGCTTCGATCGATTTCATCCAGTACTCCTGGCGGTACGTGCTTGGCGCCTGCCATGGGGAAGAATCATCATGGCGGGCACTTGGGGCAAGCGCGACGATCAGCCAACCATCTTGCCTGGGGCATTGTATCCGGCACGGCGTGATCCGTCGCGCATGTTGACCCAGCTGCGCCGACCGACGCTGGCTACCGGAGTTCGCTCGGGCGACTGTTTGGAGAAGAGCGCCTTGTTTTGTGGTGGGCTTCAGCGGCCGAAGTACCGCGGTCGCCGGTATTCCCAAGATCCGGCGAACAGCATCTTGATCGCGCCGGCATCGTCCCTTGCCGCTGCTCTCGGGCGCGCGTCGGTCCGACACGCCGAGGTGAATTCACGTCGGAGCGTTTTCTGCTGCGGTCCGCAACACCTGCGCGCACCGCAATTTGGCCAATCTGCTCCGGTCACCTCGACCGGTGCCACTTGCGAGGTCGAGGTGACTGGGGCGCCAATGGATGAATCGTTAGAAGAGAATGATGGCCCAAATAAGTAGTATTTTCCTTGGACGGTGCCGTACTTGATGCTTCGCTACGGATGGTACGAGGCGGTATCCATACCTCTCTGGGAGCCTGGCACCGTGTTCCTGTCGCCATCCCTCCTGCCTGCGGCCGTGTCGGCGGGCCGCGCACAACCCTAGAATCCCAACGGCAGCAGCTCCGGGCGGCGAACCGTGGCAGGAATACGCCGACGAACCGGATCGCCAACCAGGGCTTTCGCGGAACTCGGGGAAAATCATGCACGAGCGCGCCTGTCCGACCGACGACGAGTTGGCCGCGTTCGTACACGGCCGGGTGGTCGGGCCGCTCCTCGACCGGCTGGCCGAGCACCTGACGGCCTGCCCCGCGTGCCAGCAGCGGCTGGAACATGCCGAGACCACGCCCGACGCCGTCACCCACCTGCTGCGGCGGCCTGCCCCGAGCCAGGATTGGAACCAGACAAGCTCTGCTCCCACGCTCCCACCGCGCCGGCAGCTGGTCCCGCACCGGAGCAACGGGCCGACGACCGAGGAGAGCGGCATCCGTCTCCTGTATTACCGCCGGCTGCGCCTGGGCTTCGCGGTCTTCGCCGTCGTGCTGCTCCTGCTGTGGCTCCTCCGCCTCGGCAACTTCGACTCCCTGACCAGCAGCGATTCGATTCGCAACCTGGGGCTAATCCTGTTCGCGGTTCTTCCCCTGTCCGCCGCTGGGCTGGCCGTCTACCTGTGGCTGCGGCCGACGGCGTCCCTGACCCGGCTGCGGCTGCTCGCCGTCATCTTCTTCGGCCTGGGCGCCGCGGCGATGGGCTACCGGCAGTTCGCTTACCTGGCCTTCCCCGTTCCCGGAGGGCTTGACGGCCCCGAGTACGCTAGCCTTCGGCTCAGCGGCGCCAACGTGGTCTGCATCCTCACCTGGTTCATTACGATCGTGAACTACGGCGTGCTGGTTCCGGGCGACTGGCGGCATGTGCTGGCGGCGGTGGCAGGCATGGCCCTGATGTCGCTGGCGGCGATCCTGGCGGCCGGGATCGTCAACCCCGTGGTGCGTGCGCACTGGCTGTTCCTGCTGACCTGGTCCGCCGGGCTGCTGTCCATGGCAGTGGCCACCGCGACGTATGCGTCGTTCCAGATCACCGCTCTGCGGCGCGAGGCTTCTGAGGCCCGCCGGCTGGGGCAGTACCAGCTCAATCAGCGCCTGGGTGCCGGCGGCATGGGTGAGGTCTATCTGGCCGAGCACCGCCTGCTTAAGCGGCCCTGCGCGGTCAAGCTGATCCATCCCCAGATCGCCGGCGACACGGAGATGCTTCGCCGCTTCGAGCGCGAGGTCCGGGCCACCGCGCAGCTGACGCACCCCAACACAGTCGAGATCTACGATTACGGCCACGCCGAGGACGGCACGTTCTACTACGTCATGGAGTATCTGCCCGGATTGGACCTTGACGACCTGGTGAGACGCTACGGCCCGGTGCCGCCAGCGCGAGCGGTCCATTTCCTCCGCCAACTGTGCGGCGCCTTGCAGGAGGCGCATGCCGCAGGACTGGTCCACCGCGACATCAAGCCGGGCAATGTGCTCGTCTGCCGGCACGCCGGCCTTCACGACGTGGCCAAGCTTTTGGACTTCGGCCTGGTACGGGCGGCCGGCGCCGGAGACAACGACCCGACCCGACTGACCGCCAGGGGGGCCGTGTTGGGGACGCCGGCGTACATGGCACCCGAGCAAGCGCGGCAGGCGGAGGCCGCCGACGCCCGCAGCGACCTGTACAGCCTTGGGGCACTGGGTTACTTCTTGCTGGCCGGCCGGCCGCCGTTCCGAGGTGGCACAGCCCTGGAGGTGATGCTGGCTCACGTCCAGGAGCCGGTGCCCCCGCTGGCGAGCGTCCCGACCGACCTGGAAGCGGTGCTGCGCCGCTGCCTGGCCAAGGCGCCGGCGGATCGTTTTCCTGACGCCGGTAGCCTGGACGCGGCACTGGCCGGCTGCACGTGCGCAGGCGAATGGACGGAAGCGCGGGCGCGGGCCTGGTGGCAGGAGCACCAGCCGCCGAGCCTGGGGTCATTGGAGCGCGCGTCCAGTGAGGGGAGTGGAGTGCAGTGATCCAGCGGCCGGACGTACCCGTCTGCCGGCGCGGCCGTCCCGAAAGTCATCGACCGAAGTAAAAGTTCGGCTCGGCACATTGCCGTGCTAGACAGAACTCATCCCATCGTCTACACATAAGGGAACCGTGATTTTCGCTTGCGTGGCCTGACATCCTTGCCGGTCTCACCGCGGGGTCGCCATGTCCTACTTCCGAGTCGCCGTTCTGCTGCTCGCTTGCCTCTTCTTCTCTGGGCCAGCATCGGCCGCCGTCGTTATCAACGAGATCCTGTACCACGCACCGGACGATCTTGATGATCTGCAATTCATCGAATTGCACAACACAGGAACCGCGGAAGTTGAGCTAGGGGGCTGGAAGCTCGGCCGCGAGGTGAATTACGAGTTCCCACGGGGAACGAAGATCGCGGCCAACGGTTATCTCGTCGTTTGCAAGAACCTGCCGTTGTTCAAGCGCTCCTACGGTTTCGATGCTGCCGGCGCGTTCACCGGCGCGCTCAATCATGGCCGGGGACAGGTCGAGCTGATTGACGCAGCGGGTCGAAAGATCGACAGCGTGAAGTATCGCAGCCGTGCGCCGTGGCCGCTGGCCGCCGATGGCTATTCCTCTTCCCTGGAACGCATTTGCCCTACGGCTCCGGGAGAAGGGCCGGACAATTGGGCGCCGTCGCCCTTGCCGGCCGCCGGTCGCAAACCAGGAGGCACGCCGGGGGCGAAGAATGCCTGCTACGCCGCGCATCTCCCGCCGGTCGTCCGCAACGTGACGTTCAGCCCAACGCACGTTTCGCCGGATGCGGAGGTTCGCGTGGAGGCCCAGGTACATTCGGCCCAAGAGCTTCGCGCGGTTGAGTTGCGTTACCGGGTGGCCGGCTCCGGCTCCGAGAAAGCCGAAATGAGCGTGCCGATGACCAAGGCGGCGGGGGGACGATACACGGCGAGCATTCCGCGGCAAAAAGCGGGGCAGATCCTTCGCTTCCGCGTCCGCGCCGTGGACGCCAAGGACGGCGAACGCTATGTCCCCAGCGCCCAAGACGTGCGGCCGGCGTTCTCCGTCTACGTCCATGAGAAGTTCCCGCTGGGCAAAATTCCCCTGGGTTACGTCCTCAACATCGGGGCGGCAGGGCGGGGCGGCCTCAGGTTTTTCAATTTCGGCGGCGGACCCGGAGCCGCCCTCTCGCCGCGCGGCAATTCCGCGTTTGTTTATGTGAGCGCGAAAACCGGCGAGCCGGAGTTGTTCGACTTCATCCATGTCACGCCGCGGAAGGCGGGCCACAAGGTTCGGTTGCACAAGGACCACACGCTCGACGGCATGACGACCCTCAACTTGATTTACGAGTCCATGGATCGTTTCGTCCTGGCCGAGCCGATGGCCTTCGAGGTCTATCGCAAGGCGGGCAACGCCGTCCCGCGCACGGATTTCGTGCGCACCTGGACCGATGGCCGACCCCTTGGATTTCAGCTCCTGATTGAGCAGCCCAACCAGGCTTTTCTGCGCCATAACAAGGTCCGCGGCGGCGGCAATCTCTACAAGTGCCAGTGGTTTGGCCAGGGCGTCGTCGGAACGCACGAAAAGAAAACGCATGTCCACCAAGGCCATGACGACCTTGTCAAACTCGTCGATCAGCTCAACAAGACCAAGGGCGACGAGCAATGGAAGGTCATCGAGAAGAACTTCGACGTGGAGCAGGTCGTCACCTATTTCGCGGTCAACATGGTGCTGTCGCATTGGGACGGCTACTTCAATAATTATTTCACCTACCACGACCTCCGGGGTAGCGGGAAATGGACCATGTATCCCTGGGACCAGGACAAGACATGGGGATTTCACGACGGCCTTGGGGGCAACGACATCTTCTTTGACATGCCGTTGACTTTTGGCATGGAGGGCGACAGGCCGCCGGGCTGGCCGAAAGACCGGCCGCCGCCGGGGTGGTTCGGTGGCGGCGCGATGTGGTGGCGTCCGGGGGGTTTTTTCTCCAAACCGCTTCTGGCCAACCCGCATTTCCGCAAGCTGTTCCTCGCTCGCACAAAAGAATTGCTGGAGAAGGTGTACACCGAAGACGTGTTCTTCCCGCTCCTCAAAGACATGGGAGATCGTCTGGAAGAAGAGGTAAAAATCCGCGCTCGGTTGCAAAGGCAAGATGCCAAGCAGGCCGTCGCGCAGCTGCGCCGCGATCTCGATACGCTGCGCACGCATCTGAAAAAACGGCGACAGTTCCTGCTGGCGCAGGAGGAGATCAAGAAGGTCGGCAAGTAGGAGACGATTACGACCGGATACGATCAGGAACTCCGGCACAATGCCCCTCGTCAATCCTGCTCTCCATCCTCGTCCGGAGCGGCCCCAACGTGATCATATTGCGGACCCCGAATCGGTCGCTGGTGGCGACGTACATGGGCCTCGGCATAACGAGACTTGTTGGCGCGAACCGTCTCGATGGCCTGGAGGAAATAGTCCGTGGACGGACGCAGGGAATGCTTCTCCACTCGATCCTGGGCCAGAAGGAGCTTACCTTCCTCGGCCAGACGCTTCAGATCGGCACCCGTGCGAGTATGAACAAGCCGCGTAACCTTTAACCTCGCGCTCATTTTTCGTGGGAAACTTCACTGTTACGTTCCAACATCTCGGCGCACATCTCCCGATAGCCCGCTTGGCGGAGCCTCCAGGGTCTGGGCCGTTCGACCGCGACGCCTAATCCAAGGTTTCCATTGCCTGTCTTGCAGCCTGACGAACGTCAAGGTGACTGTCCTCCGTTGCGACGTTTAGTGCCATCGCGCTCCGTTTCGCGAGCGGACCCAACCGGCCACACGCTGACGCGGCCGCGATGCGCACACCGGCATCGGGATGCCGAAGCATCGCACACAATCCCCTGATGGCAGCCGGGTTGGTTTCCTTTCGTCGCGCCATCGCTTCCAGCGCGGCAACGCGGACGTGCGGGTTTTCGTCTCCCTTCGTCGTCTCGAGGATCAGCGAGCTGGCTCGCTCGTCCCCCTTCTCGGCCAGCACATCCAACGCGCGCGCCGCGTGAACCCGTGCGCTGTCCGCCGGGTCGGGCCGGTAGTAAAGCGACGCGTGTACCTCCAATCCCCTCAACACCTCGCGCAGGACAGGAAACGCGAGATCCCGATCGCCGAGAATGCGGAACAGGGCCAGGGCGGCGGCCGCACGTTCCCTGTTATTCCTACGGCCGTCCTGGAGCATGGGGCGCAGCACGTCTGCCGCTGCTCGCGCGGCGGTACCGAGACGCCCAAGTGCCTCCGCCACGGCGACCACATCCCTTTCCTCCGCGGACGCTCCCCGCCGTTTCAACCACTCGGCCATGACTCCAACCGCGGGCTTCAGCTGGGTATCGAGTTCGGCCAGGCACTCGCGCATTTCGCGGGTAAGGGGGACAGTCTCGTGCCTGGCGATCCTGGTCTGAGTCTGAAGGGCATCCGTGAATGCGGGAATGAGGTCGGGAGCGTCCTCGCCGCTTCGCCACAGCGCCAACGCGGCGGAGAGACGCCCCGGATGGTTGGGATCCCTGGCCATCTCACGCAGAATTGGCAGGGCCGAGCGGGGTTCCCGGTCGATTCGGCTCAGCACATAAGGCGGGTCGTAGGGATAGGCGGGGCGAAGGTGCCCATAAGGATCCGGGTCGCTGTAGACATAACCAAACCCCCTGGACAGAAGATGACTCCGGCCAGCGCTGCGGAAATTGAAGGGCCCATCGTAACCGAAACGGTTTGCCGTCCGGGAATTGCCACGCGCGCGCGGACTGGAACTCCAGGCGCCGGCCGCGGAGGCGAAACGGTTCTGCTCTTCGAGCAAGCTGATAAAGTCCGGGGCCGCCTCCTTGGCGGCTGGGCCGATACGTCCCAGCGCGCTGGCGGCGGCATCCCGAATGAAGGGATCCTTATCCTTCAGCGCTCGTCTCAGGGCGGGCACGGCCTTCTGGGCGTTGGGGCCGAGTTTCGCCAACAACAGGGCCGCCTGGATACGCGCCGGGGCGCCGCATTGAGACGACACGTTGGCTGCCGACCATTCGTCCAGATCGACGTTATTCAGAACATCCGCCAGGACGAGAACGGCGCGTTCTCCGAAGCGTGCGATGCTCTCCTCAAGGGAATCCGGGTAAACGGCAGAATCCTTCAAACCTTCCGGAAGTTCGATACTATCTGTGCGGAAATGCAGAGCCCCCTCGTCCTTCTTGCTGACCAGTGCGTCGCGCAGCGAGGCGAGGGCTTCGCTGTCGTCGGGATGAATCCGGCTCAACGCGTCGGCGGCGATAATCCGCATCTCCGGCCTGGTATCTTTCAGCATCGCTTTCAGAGCCGGCACCGCCGCTTTCGCGGCACGACCCACGCCGGCGAGCGTCTGCGCCGCGGCCGCTCGGATTCCCGGATGGGAACTCCTCAGCACGGCGGTCAGTTCCGGGACCGCCTCGGCGGCGTCCGGCCCCAGTTTGCCGAGCGCCTGCGCGGCCGCATACTGACTGACGAAGGAAGGCTCACGCAGTTCCTCGCGGAGGATCGGTACAATCGGCTTGCTCTGCCCCTCAAGGCTTGCCAGCAAGTGCGCCAGATCCCGTGTGTTTTTCGAGGTTTTCGCTTCGCGAAGTTGTTGGAGCAAGTGAGGCAAGGACTCTGGTTGCAACGCGAGCAATCCAGGCTCCAGGACTTCGCGAACTTCGGGGGTGGCTGTCGGCCAGGCCTTGCACCACGCCGCCGCCACAGCCGGCGCCGTCGGCGAACGACGGCGCGACAGCAATTCGACCACCCGCCGCTGAAACCGCGATTGCTCGCCCGAAGCGTCCTTTCCGTTCCACAGTCCCTCCAGCAAGACAGGGAGGGCGGCGTCCACCTCGCGTCCGGCTCGCACAAGGACCAGAGCGACACTCCGGCGAACCTCGGCATCCTCATCCTTCAGCGCTTCTTGAAGCAGAGGCGCGGCTGCCGGCAAGTTGGCTTGCAAATGGTCTTCCAACTTGTCGCGCATGAACCATGAGTTCTTGGGGTCATGCACGGCCCGAATGTCCTTATGGCGCAACGCCTTGATCAGGGTGGCGGCTGTCCGGGCGGAACCCGGCGCGACGCGAACGATCGCGTCCACAAGTTCTCTCCTGTCGATGTCGTCCCAAAAATCGCTTTTGCCCTTCTTCTCCGGGTTCAACAGCTTCGCCTTAAGCCGGGGAAACGCGGCTTTCGCTCGCGGTCCAAGTTCTTGAAGACACTCAAGCGCTCGGTAGCGTACCCACGACGCATCATCGTCCATCGACTGAATCAAGAGGGAGACCAGCGCCGGATCCTCCGGATCGATGGCGGTCAGGGCATCGAGAATGCCGCCCTTGCAGTCGGAGTTGTGTTCCTTGGGGAAGCGTTCGCGCAGCGTGGACTTGGCCGACTTTGCATGGGAGCCAAGCTTCCTCAACGCGGCGATCGCCTGAGAGCGCACTTTGGAATCGGCATGGGATAAGGCCCGGGTCCACGCGTCGAGTACCTGGCCGGCCGGCAATTCGAGTCCGGCAAGGATGCGATGAGCCTCTTGCGCCGTTTTCGCGTCGCCGTCGCCGAGCATGTGGAAAAGCAGCTTGCGAGCCGCCGGGTTGTGCGGACTCATTCGCTCCAGGTCGCCGAGCAAATCGCCGGCATCAAGACCGTTTCTTGCGTTTTCGAGTATCGTGACGGCCTTCCGACTGGTTGGCCGAACCCAGGACACCGCACTGGCAGCGTTTCGGCGAACGTCTTTCTCGGGGTCATCCAGGCTCTTTTCCAGCTTGTCGAGGGCGTTCTCCGGAAGGCCGTTGAATCGAGCGATCTCGGCCAGCGCACGGGCGGCGTACTGGCGAGTGGACGCATCCTTGGCGTTCAGGGCTTGCAGCAACGGCCCCACGGCTCGCTCCCCGAATGCGGGGAACGCATACACCGCCCGTCCGGCGAGCTGCCACGACACCGGCCCGAAAGTCTCGACATCCAGTTGGCCCTGTCGGCCATAAGGTGCCTCGCGGAAGGTCACGATCAACAAGGGGATCGCCCGGTCGGCCATTTCGACCAGCGCGGGGAGAGCCGGCGAGGTTCGCGCGTTTTCCCATCCTCGGTCCCCTGTCCGAACCTCGTCCAGCCGTTCATCGCCCAGCGCCCGAACCAGCGCCGGTAGAGCTGGTTCGGCCTCCGCCCCCAGGTTGGCCAGCGCCAGTCCGACCTGAACACGAACTTCGAGATTCTCGTCGCGCAAGGCCGCGGCCAGAACCGGCACGGCAGGGCGCGCATCGCTGCCCAATCGTCCCAGACGCCAGGCAGAGGCGGCTCGCGCATCGGCATCCGTCGCTGTAAGCAATTCGGCGTAGACGGGCACTAAAGAAGTGGCCTTGTGCTCCAGCCTCCAAAGTGCCTCGGCAGCAGTCCACTTCACGCGGCCATTGGGGTTTTTCAGCAATTCCTTGAGCGCGGTCGCCGCATCTTTCGCCAGCCCCAGATTGCCGAGCGCCCGAGCAGCGGCACAAACCTTGTCGGGATCCCTGTCCCCCAACTGTTTAATCAGGTCGTTGACCGGTTGTTTCGTGCCGCGACTTTCATCACCAACCAGAGAAGTCCCGAAATGGATCAAGGCGAAGAACGAGACAACCGGGGATACCCGCCTCATGATGACCTCCGTGACGAAGTGCAGCATGTCCTAAGCTGCTGTCCGATCTTTCGGTAGTGGGCGATTCGTGTGTTGATGCTGCCTCAAGCAGCTCAAGCAGCGTCCACGGGTGATCCGTTAGGCCCGCCTTCATCGCTGGCGTGGTCTTCCGTCTCGACGAGGTGCATATCCTCAGTGGGCTGTACGGGGCGCAGGCCAGGATGCTGCTCAGACGTTTGCTGCTCTTGCGCGGTCTGCCGCCTGTCGATGGTGCCGGGGCGCATTGCCTACGCCATCTCGAAACTCGGCAGGACGCTGCTGTCGCTGGGATTGACGGAGGAAATGCGGACACACAACATCTCACGCCGACGACGACGCGCCGAGGAGCGTCAACCCAATCGGCAGCGTGGCCTTCTTGTCGCCGATCTTCACTTCTTGCAGGAACAGCAAGACCCAGTGATTCTCTTCCTTCTTTTCCAGCTTCGGCTCGGCCGTCGCGCCTTTGCCGGGGAAGAGCAGCAGAACGCCGGGATGACCGCTCGTGGTCTTGCCGCTCAGTTCCTGGAGCGCCTTCGGTTCCATCGGATCGGGCTTCTTGTCCTCGGCGGCCGGCGACATCAGGAGAAACTCGCTGTACGGCGCGGTGCCCATGTGATCGCCGTCCATCGGCTGATTGGCCAGGCGCAGCGTGTAGACGCCGGCGGGGATCTTCTGTTTGCGATAGTCCGTGACCTGCTTGGGGAAGCGGATGGCGCCGAACAGGGTCGTCTCCTGCACTTCGCGATAGGTCAGGCCGTTCTTGATCTGGGCGTCGGTGGCCTTGGCGGGCACGTCCTTGCGGAACCACAATTCGGCGAGCACGTCGCCCTTGGCGTTGAGCAGTTGCGTGCAGCGCTCGCCGAGCAATTTGCGGATCGGCTCTTGCAATTCGCTGGGGGCGGGCGTCTTGTCAACGGTCTTGACGGTGTAGGGGTTGTCGGCCGCGTGGACGGGCCATGCGACCAATACGAACACGGCGGCCACACCACCCAGGGTACGCAATCGCATCAATGGTGTCTCCCGAAGAAGAAAACAAGGTGAACCAGCCCGCGGCGCCGGCGAGGATGCTCTTACCGGCGCCGCGGGCTGGTTGAATGCGAAGGACGACTTAGCGCACGGCGAACGTGCCGAGATACGCGCTGCGACGGCCGCTGTCCTTCCAGGTGCCGTCGAGTCCCTTGCCGTTGTAGGTGTTCTCGGCGGCCATTGCCGGCTGCACCTTCACGTCGCGGGCCAGCGGCGGGAAGAACGCGGATTCGTTGCCGCATACCTTGTCGTGCTTGTGATCCAGGCAGCGCGTCTCGATGCGGGCGTCGCCGGCGCGCAAGGTGCCGCAGCCGCCCTCGGCGCAATCGCAGACGCTCAATTCGATGCGCGTGTCGCGGACGGCGACGACGTGGCCGAGCAGTTCGCCACCTTGCTTCTTCGCCAGTTCCACCAGCGCGGCCCGCTGCGTCGAGTTAGCGCGCTCATCGACGAGCAGCACGGCCTTGGCCGCGCCGGTCTGCTTGGTGCCGAGCGTGTCACTAGCGGCGACGACGGCGACGACGCCGAGTCCGTCGAGGCGGACCTTGTTGAACTCGCCCTTTTCGATCTTCCAGGCCATGATGGCGTGCTTGCCGCCGATGTTGACGTCGGCGTTGGCGAAGCAGGGTCCGGTCCAAACGTCGGTGGTGCGCGCTTCGATGTACTGCCCCGACAGACCGGCGGCGGACAGCGGAGCGGCGGCGAACAGCAGGGCGACGGCGGCGAGGGCCAACGTGCGTTTCATCGCGTGGTTTCTCCTGTGCGATTCAGGGATTCGTTTC
>DATBGU010000107.1:0-15046 GCA_036557825.1 Gemmataceae bacterium | reverse complement strand
GGGCCGTCGGTGTGCGTGTGCAGGCGGAGGACGGCAGTACGCATGAGGTGCGGGCGAAAGTGGTAGTCGATGCCAGCGGTCAGAGCACGATGCTGCAAAATCGCTTCAAACTGCGGCTGTGGGACCCGGTGCTGAATAAGGGGGCCATCTGGACCTACTGGGAGGAAGCCTACCGCGACAGCGGCCGCGATGAGGGGGCTACCGTCGTCATCCAGACCACCAACAAGAAAGGTTGGTGGTGGTACATCCCACAGCATGACAACACTGTCAGTGTCGGCGTCGTCGCCCCCTTCGATTACCTGTTCAAAGGCCGTGGCAGTCACGAACAGACTTACTACGAGGAAGTGGAGGCGTGCCCGGCCGTGCAGAAGCGCATCGCCGGGGGCAAACGCGCCACCGGCTACTTCGCCACCAAGGATTACTCGTATCGCTCCAAGCAGGTAGCCGGCGACGGTTGGGTGCTGATCGGCGACGCCTTCGGTTTCCTCGATCCACTGTACTCGTCCGGCGTGCTGCTGGCGCTGAAATCGGGCGAGCTGGCCGCCGACGCCATCGCCGACGGTCTGAGCAAAGGCGACGTATCGGCGGCGCAGCTGGGCCGTTGGGGCGACCTGTTCAACAAGGGCGTCGATCGCATGCGCCGTCTGGTGTGCGAATACTACGACGGTTTCAGCTTCGGTAAGTTCGTCAAAAACTTCCCGCATCTGCGCGGAAAAGTCACCGATCTGCTTATCGGCGACCTGTTCACGGACAAGGTCGATGAGGTATGGGCCCCGATGGAGTCGCTGTATCCTCCGGAGAAGAAGGGCATCCCGACCTGGGACCAAGGAACGGCGCCGGACGCCGCCGGCGACAAGGTGAACGAGTTGTTTCTACCGCCGGGCGAGTTGCGGTGATCGGGACACGGAGCGGCCTCGCTCCTCTATCCGGTTTTCCGTCAAGCTGGTATGCTTCTCCCAGAAGCACGACGGAGGAAGACCGAATCGTTGACGAGGAGAGCGCAAGACCAGCCATGACCGACCCGAAGCTGATCCGCAACTTTAGCATCATCGCCCACATTGATCACGGCAAAAGCACACTGGCCGATCAATTCCTCCTCAAGACGGGCGCCATCACGGCGCGCGAGTTTCGCAATCAAGTCCTCGACGACATGGACCTCGAACGTGAACGCGGCATCACCATTCAGATGCACCCCGTCACGGTCTACCATCAGCACAACGGCCAAACCTACGAACTGAACCTCATCGACACGCCCGGCCACGTCGATTTCAGCTACGAGGTATCGCGCAGTCTCGCCGCTTGCGAAGGCGTCATTCTGCTCGTCGATGCCTTCCAGGGCGTCCAGGCGCAGACCGTCGCCAACGCCTATCTGGCGATGGAGGCCGAACTGACCATCGTGCCGGTGCTGAACAAGGTCGATCTGGCCGTCGCCCGGCCCGACGAGGTCATCGCCGAGATGCAGTCGGCGCTGGGCGTCGAACCGGCCGACGTGCTGCGCGCCAGCGGCAAGACCGGCCTGGGCATCGACGAGGTTTTGCAAGCCATCGTCGAGCGTGTGCCGTCGCCGCCGGGCGATCCGGCCGCGCCCTTGAAGGCTCTCGTCTACAACAGCCATTTCGATACCTACAAGGGTGTCGTCGTCTACGTCCGCGTCAAGGACGGTGTGCTGAAGAAGGGCCAGCGCATCCGCCTCATGCGCGGGGCGACCGAGCATGAGGTCACCGAGATGGGCCAGTTCCGCCCGGCCATGACGGCGTGCGACGAACTGTCGGCGGGGCAGGTCGGCTATTTCATGGCCCAGATCAAAACCCTGTCCGACGTTCACATCGGCGACACCGTGACCGACGCGCTTCATCCGACGGCCGAGCCGCTGCCCGGCTACAAGGAACCCAAGCCGATGGTCTTCAGTGGGCTGTATCCGACGAACAACAACGACTTCGAGACGCTGCGCGAGTCGCTGGCCAAGCTGAAATTGAACGACTCCAGCTTCACCTATCAGCCGGAAGTCAGCGAAGGACTCGGCTTCGGCTTCCGCTGTGGCTTTTTGGGGATGCTGCACCGCGAAATCATCCAGCAGCGTCTGGAACGCGACAGCGATCTCGATTTGGTACAGACGGCCCCGAACGTCACCTACGAGGTGCTGACGCGCAAGGGCGAGACGCTGACCATCGACAGCCCGCAGAAGGTGCCGGACGCGGGACAGATCGAGGAGTTCCGCGAACCGTTCGTGCGCATCAACTTCCTGCTGCCGGCCGCCAACATCGGCGATTTGATGCAGATGTGTTCCGAGCGCCGCGGCGTCTATGTGCGCACCGAGTACCTCAGTCCAACGCGGGCCATCCTCGTTTACGAGATGCCGCTGGCGGAAATCATCTACGACCTGTACGACAAGCTGAAGTCGGTGACGCACGGTTACGGCACGATGGATTACGAATTCCTCGGCTACCGCGCCGCCGACCTCGTGCGTCTGGACGTGCTGGTCCATCACAACCGCGTCGATGCACTCTCGACCATCGTCCATCGCGGCACCGCCGACCGGCGCGGGCGGAAACTGCTGAAGAAGCTACGCGAGGAGATCGACCGTCATTTGTTCGAGGTGGTGTTGCAGGCGGCGATCGGCTCGCGCATCATCGCCCGCGAGAACATCGCGCCGCTCAAGAAGAACGTGACGGCCAAGTGCTACGGCGGCGACATCACGCGCAAGCGCAAACTGTGGGCCAAGCAGGCGGCCGGCAAGAAACGGATGAAGCAGGTCGGCCAAGTGGAAATTCCGCAGGAAGCCTTCCTCGCCGTGCTCGAATCGGACCAGTAACGTCCGCCCGGTCCTCGATGGGTGGAGTCGTCATGCCCTACCTCCCCGTGCTTGTGTTGGGCTTGTTGGCGCTGGTGAATCTGTTCGTCGCCGCCTTCCTGCTGTGGCTGAGCTGCAAGATTTGCCGCGTGCGTCGGGCCGGCTCCAGCGCGGCACCTCCGCCGCCGGTGGCCATCCGTTACCGGCGTGCGCTGGCCGTGGTTCTGGGTCTTTGGGTGTGCGGCCTAGTCGCCTTGGCCGCACTTTGGCTCATCGTGCCGCGGCAGTTATGGCAGGATGTGACTTTTTCTGCTTTCATCCTGCTGCTGCACATTGTCATCCTGCTGGCGTTCGTGCGGCTGTTCGTGTGTCCCACGCTGGGGCGAACCGTCCTCGTCGCCGTGGTTTTCCAGGTTCTCGCCATCGCCTATGTGGTCGGGTTTGTATTCGCGGTCAGCCAGACCCTTACGAGCGGCTATATCCAGTCAACCGGCTCCATGGCCGAGACGGTTTGGGGGTATCATAAGGACGTTCGCTGTCCCACCTGCGGTTTCGATTTCCCCATCAATTGCAGTGCCGAAGTCGATCCCGTGGATATGGGAAGACCCACTCCGACTTTCGCCTGCGTTTGCCCCAATTGCCGCCAGCGCATCCACTTCCCCAGCGCCCCCTCCTCCTTCACGCAGTTTTTCCCCGATTCCGCGATGATCGACGACCCAGGCGTAAGCGGCGGCGATCGCTTCCTGGTGGGGCGAGGGCTGTTGGGAGCGGACAGGATCGTTCCGCGGCGTTTCGATCTGGTCGCCCATGAGTACCCATACGCCAAGCAATCGATGCTCTATCTCAAACGGCTCGCCGGTCTGCCCGGCGAAACCATCGCCATCTCGGGCGGCGAATTGTACGTCCTCCGCCCGGACAAGGGGCTCGTCTACGAGGAGGTGGAAGCGCATCAAGAGGTGAAAGATCCACAAGAGGCCCGAACGCTCGCGCACGAGAACGATCCGGAAGCGCTGGCGCGGTTCGAGAAGGGCGAGTTTGAGATCCTTCGCAAAAGTCCGGAACAAATCCTGGCGATGCGGCACATCGTCTACGACAACGATCACCGGCACGACAAACAGCCGCCGCGCTGGACGGGCGAGGACGGCTGGAACGCGGCCGGCGATCATCGTTTCCAGATCGCCGCCGGCCCCGGCGAGCGCGTGGCCTGGCTGCGTTATCGCCATCTCTTGCCCGACAACGGCGGGAAACCGGCGCTCATCGCCGACCTCACGGGTTACAACACCTATCAGGGTGGGATGCACCGCGATCCGCTGCTGGACAAGAACTGGGTGGGCGACTTGATTCTGGAGTGCGAGGCGACCATCGACAATCCGCAAGGCGAACTGACGCTGGAACTGTCGCGCGGTGTCGATCGTTTCCGCGCCCGCTGGGATCTGGCCAGCGGCGTCTGCACCCTGGTGCGCGTCCACAAGGACGGCGAGAAGGAACTGGAAAGCAAGCCGACCGCGATGAATCGCAAGGGCGCCTATCGGCTGCGCTTCGCCAACGTCGATCAACGCCTGTGTGTCTGGGTGAACGACGAACGGCCCTTCGGCGAGGGCGTGGCCTACACGGCGGCGAAACAGCTCGGGCCCGACGCGAACAACGACCTGGAGCCGGCAGGCATCGCCGCTCGCGGCGCCGGCGTGGAGGTGAGCAAACTCAAACTGTTCCACGACGTTTACTACACGGCGGGACAGATCCCCAACGAGCCGGACGTGCCCGGTATCGACTTCGCCGATCCTTCGACGTGGGACGATCTGCGCAAGCCGCCCGTGAGGACCTTTTATGTTCAGCCAAATCATTACTTCGTGCTCGGTGACAACAGCGCGGAGAGTTCCGACAGCCGCTCTTGGGGTTCGCTCCCCCACCGCCTCTTGTTGGGACGGGCCTTTTTCGTGTACTATCCCTTGAAGAGAGTGGGACCGTTGCATTGATGAGAGGGTTGCGGGCCGCCCAACAGCACAACCTCCGCTCAAAAGCCGGAAGCGACGGACGGAAGAGAAACAAGATTCGGCGGAGCCTGGTTGATTCACCACGCCTCGCGGTTCCATAAGAAAAGATGACCGAGGAAACGCATCGGCCGGCATCAGCGCAAAATGCGGGCGCGGCAACTCCGAAGTAGTTTCGGAGACGTCTCCTCGCTCGATCGGGGTATCCAATGGCAGACGAACGTAATCCCGCTCCCGCGCCGGATTCCTCAACAGGATTCACGGCCCCCTCGTCTTTGACTCCGCCCGCCGCGAACGTCAATCGCGATGCCGCCGATTTCAATGGACAGGATCGGGCCAAAAGCGACCATGCCGCCGCGGATGCGAAGACGGGACATTCGCACCTGCCGGAGTTCGTCATGCTCGGCCGCTGGATTCTGGGCTTGCTGCTCGTTTTCGTTTGTGGCTGGGGGTTGCTGGCCCTGGCCTTTTATCTGACCCGTACGCGCGTCTCCCGCCCCGAAATCGCCTTCGCCGTCTTCGCCGCGCTGGATCTGGTGCTGTTCTTCTTCCTCGAACGAAACTTCTGGCTCAGTCACTTCATGGGATTGCGCATCGAGCCGGGCAGCCATTCCTGGCAGTCGGCCATCATGCTGTGGCTGTTGGGCGTGCCGGGTCTGTTGTTCCGCTCCACGAATTTCCACGGCGAAGCAGTCGCCGAGGCCCGTGGGGCGACGCTGACGCGCACCCGGCCGCAGCACGCGCAGCGCAGCGACAGCGTCCGCGAAGTGGTCGAAACCATTGTCTTCGTCGTCGTCCTCGTCCTGCTGTTGAAGTCGTTCGCCGCCGAGGCGTTCGTCATTCCCACCGGGTCGATGGCGCAAACGCTCCTGGGCTATCAGAAAGAAATCGTTTGTCCCGATTGCGGCATCAAGTTCCCGATCAATTGCAGCCAGGAAGTCGATCCCCCCGACGGCGGCAAACCCACTCCCGTCTACGCCTGCGTCTGTCCCAACTGCCGGCAGCGCATTCACTTCCCCAGCGCGCCGCCATCATACGTCCAGAATTTCCTCAACACCTCGAGGGAAATCGAGGATCCCGGCCCGAACAGCGGCGATCGCGTGCTGGTGGCCAAGTTCGTGTACGATCTGCTCGGCAAGCCGCCCGACCGGCTCGACGTGGTCGTCTTCAAATATCCGGGCGACGATAAATTTCCCGCGACCGGCCCGCACAAGAATCATGTGCCGATGAACTACATCAAACGGCTCATCGGTCTGCCCGGCGAAACCATCGCCATCCGCGGCGGCAAACTGTACCACCTCCCCGAATCCAAATGGCTGCACTACGACGACTACGAGAAGGCCAAGCGCGACCCCGACCTGATGGCGACGCTTTGGCAAAAAGACCACATGCACATCAACGACGAGGAGGCGGTCAAGCTCTTCAATAAGCGTGAGTTTCAGATCATCCGCAAAAGCCCAGAAAACATCCTGTCGATGATGCGCCTGGTCTACGACAACGACCATCCCAGCAGGGAAAAAGGTGTGCCGCAGCGCTGGCGCGCCACCAACGACGGTCCTTGGGCGCCGCATCAGCCGCACGGTTTCCGTCTCGAAGGCGGCGATCCCGACCGGACGTACTGGCTGGGTTATCAGCACCTGCTGCGCGACACCCCCGACAAGCCCGCGCTCATCATGGACATCATGGGTTACAACACCTATCAGGGCGGGATGCACCGCGATCCGCTGCTGGGCAAGAACTGGGTTCCCGACTTGATTCTGGAGTGCGAGGCGACCATCGACAATCCGCAGGGCGAACTGACGCTGGAATTGTCGTACGGCGTCGAGCGTTTCCGCGCCCGCTGGGATCTCGCCAGCGGCTCTTGCACTCTGCTGCGCGTCGTCGAGGAAGGCGGGAAAGAGGTGGAGCAGAAGATGGGCGACAGTAAGCCGACGGCGATGAATCGCAAGGGCACCTACCGTCTGCGCTTCGCCAACGTCGATCAACGCCTGTGCGTCTGGGTGGACGGCGAGTTGCCTTTTGACAGCGGCTACACCTATGAGGTATCGAGGCCGGTCCGCCCAACAGAAAAGAACGATCTCAAGCAACCGGCGAGCATCGGCGTCAAGGGAGGCGGGGTGGCGGTCCACAAGCTGAAACTGTTCCGCGACACTTATTACACGGTCGGCAGTGGCGGCGCCCCCAGCGAGCCGGACGTGCCCGGACTGGAAGAGACCAACCCGAGCAGCTTTGACGATTACAAACCGCCGCTGTTGACGATGTACGTTCAGCCGGATCATTTCCTCTGTCTGGGCGACAACAGCCCCGAAAGCTCCGATGGCCGTTCGTGGGGCGCGGTGCCGAAGCGCCTGCTGCTGGGTCGGGCGCTGCTGGTCTACTACCCGTTCGGACGAGCGGGACGCATTCGTTGAGAAGAACGAACACACGGAGGTAGGTGCCGCGAGCCGAGCGGCACCCGAAGGTCCGGCTCAGCTCGCCGGACCTACCGCGACGAGGGATCGCACGGACATGATGAGCGGAGAGATCGCCATCCGCGTGCGCTACGCGGAAACCGACCGCATGGGACTGCTGCACCATGCCAACTACCTGGTTTACTTCGAGCAGGGACGCACCGAACTGCTACGGACCAACGGCCTGTCTTACAAAGACCTGGAAGACCAGGGCTATTTGCTGGTGCTGACGAAGATCGAGGTCAAGTATCGCTGGCCGGCGCGTTACGACGACCTGCTGAACCTGAAAACGACGGTGACGCGCACGACGACGGTGCGGATCGATCATCGCTACGAATTGTTCTGCGAGGGCCGGCTGCTGGCGGAGGGATCGTCCACGCTGGCCTGCGTCGATCGCGAGGGTCGGCCGCAAGCTCTGCCCGATTTTCTGCGTGACTCCGAGGTGCCACGATGACGAGCAAGACGAAACGATGCTGGGGATGGGCTGTCTGTCTGACGACCGTGCTGGCCCTATGCGTGGTCGGCTGCCAGCCGTCCGGCAACCAGGGCACGACGCGGAACGTCACGACGACCGCCAAGCAGCCGGACAATAAGCAGCCGGGCGAGCCAAAGCCGAATCCGGGTTAATCGCGGGGACAGCCGACCGTGCGCCGCAGCTTGATCCAAACTGTTCTGCCGCTCGTTTTCTGCCTCGTGCCCGCGTTGGCGGCCGTGCTAATCGCCGTGTCGCTGCCGGCGCAAGCACGCAATTTCTACCTCGAACGTCTCACACCGCTCGACGGACTCATCCTCGGCCTGGGCGGTTCGATCTTTTTTGTGCAGATGATCCTGGCGTGGACGGCGCTACAGTGGCGCGGCGGCAACTTCGACGAACGGCCCGACCGCTGGTTGTCGAACCTGGCGCAGGCGGCCGAATGGTTCCCGCTGCTGGGCCTGATCGGCACCGTGGCCGGCATCTTGCAGACGTTCAGCGCGATCAAGGGTCCGACGCCGCCGGCGCAGATCATCCAGCTGTACGCCCCCGCGATCACGGCCACCGGCAGCGGTCTGTTCATGGCGCTCATCAACATCTTGCCCAGCTGGGTGGTGCTGCTTGGCCGCGACATCATCCGCTCGCTCGGCGGCGACGCGCCTCCTCCCGACGCCCTGGCCTCGGACGCCTACCGGCCCGCCGATAGCGTTCGCCGCTGAGAGGGCCGTCCCCATGATCGAACTACCTCGGCGGAGCGTGACGCGGTTCTTCATCCCGCTCATCGACGTGCTGACGCTGCTTTTCTGCATCTTCCTCGTGCTGCCGCTGGCCAAGGAACCCGGCGATACCTCGGCGGACGTGGCGGCCCTGGAAGAAAGTCTGCGCCAAAAGGAAGAGGAGGTCGAGCGCCTTCGCCAGTCCGGCCGCGATCTGCCGCGCGAGCTGCGCGACGAGATCGAGAAACTGCGGCAGGAAAAGGGCAAGGCGCTGGAGAAACGCTTGGCGGTGCGCGTCCTGGAGATCGACGCCGATACCGGCAAATTGTATTATCGCGATCCGGATAGGATTTTGATACCGGACGAGGCGGCGGCGCACGCCCTCATCGAGAGCGACCGCCGCCGGCTGGGGCAGAAAGAGCTTTATTACCTGATCCTGTACCCGCGCAGCCGCGGCAGCACCTATCCGACCGTCGGCCAAAAGGAGCGTTACGACCGCTGGTTCGAGGGCGTGGCGCTGGGCTACGACGTTCCGGGCGTCTCGGCGGGAGGGGCGCAGCCATGACGACAGACTCGGTGGTGAAAATACTCGCCGTGGTGGGCGGCGGCGTGGTCGGCGGAGTGGGAATTGGATTCCTGGCGCAGTTGCTCGTTCGGGCCTTCACGACCAAGAAACTGCCGCCCTGGCCGGTGCTGACCGTCCGACTGCTGGGGGGTGTCATTTGCGGCTGGCTCGTGGCATTGTGGTTGTTCGGCGGCGGTGGTGCGGGCATTGGGGGGATGGGCGGTTGGGGCTTCGGTTCCGGGTCGGGCAAGGGCGACGGCGAGAAGACGACCGAGGTCAGCAAGAAAGACGACAAGGACAAGAAGAGCAATGGTGAGGCGACGCCGCCGGCCGAGGAGACGCTGCGCATTGAGGTGCTGGGCAAGGACACCTTGAAAAAAGCGGACATGGACGCCAGCCGATGCTACCGCGTCGAGATCGGCGAAGGGTCGCGTCTCTTGACGATGGATGAGGTCAAGGAAGCGGTGCGGAAACGGCAGGCGAAGGAACCGCCGCTGCGTCGCATCGAGATTGTGCTGTATAAAGACAGCCCGGACGAGCGCGTGCCGCTCGTTAGCCGATTACGGGCGTGGGCGGGCGATCTGAATAACGGCAAGATGAAGGTGGACATCTCGCAACCGGATGCCAACGCGCCGCTGAAGTAAAAATGCGCCCGACGACATGGGCCGATGTGGTTAGCGACGCTTCGTCGAGGCGTCGAGACAAGCAATGTTTCTGCGAAGCGTTGCTAAACGCGGAATGCATCATGACCGAAGCCAGCACCTCGACCGCCGCCTCCTCCGTCCGGGCCGACGATTTGAGTATCGTCCTCTTCGGCATGCCGGCGGCCGGCAAGTCGTCGCTGCTAGGCGCGCTGGCCCAGGCGGCGCAGGGCCAGGAACATTTGCTCAACGGCCGGCTCACCGACGTTTCGCACGGGCTGGACGAACTGCGGCGGCGCGTTTACGAGGAAAGCCCGCGACGCACCGCCGAGGAGGTCGTGCCCTATCCCCTTGATTTCGAGCCGTTCGGCCAGGACGGCGCCAAGCCGGACGCCGCCCGCCACGTTGGCGCCGTGGTCATCGACTGCGACGGACGGGTCGCCAACGATCTGCTCGTGCGCCGGCAAGCGCTGCCCGAAGACAGCCCCGAAGGGACGCTGGCCCATGAGGTCGTCGAGGCCGATACGCTCGTGCTGGTGATCGACGCCTCGGCGCCGCCGGCGCAGATCGAGACGGACTTCGACGAGTTCGATCGCTTTCTGCGTCAACTGGAGGTGAGCCGCGGTCAGCGAGTGGACGTGGGCGGTCTGCCGGTCTTCCTCGTGCTGACCAAGTGCGATTTGCTGGCGCAACCGGGCGATACAGCCGCCGACTGGATGGAGCGCATCGAGCAGCGCAAACGCGACGTCGATGCGCGTTTTCGCGGTTTTCTGGCGCGGCGCGAGCGGGAGTCCGGGCCGCTGCCGTTTGGACGCATCGACCTGCACTTATGGGCGACGGCGATCAAGCGGCCGGCGCTGGCCGGTTCGCCGCCCAAGGCGCGCGAGCCGTATGGCGTCGCCGAGTTGTTTCGTCAGTGTCTCGAACAGGCCGGCGCTTTCCGCGCGCGTCGTCGCCAATCGGGACGCCGATTGCTGTGGACGGTCGGCGGCGCCGCCGGGGTTCTCGCGGTGATGGCGTCGCTGGCGGTGGCCTTCACGGTGCGCAATCTCGACACCCAGACCAACGCCTTGAAACAGGAAGTGCAGAGCATCCAGTTCGAGGACGCGCCGTCGGCCGCCGAGCGGCTGCGGCGCTCACCGCGCGAACTGCGCGAACGAGCCGAAAAACTCAAGGCGATCCACTCCAGTCCGCTCTTCGATTCCCTCTCAGCCGAACAGCAGCAGCTAGTGCGCGACCGCCTCGACGAACTGAAGGCGTATCTCGACTACCTCGATCGTCTGCGCCAGTCGCCGCGCCCGCAGGACGTACACACGGAGCGAGCGCTGCGCGAGGTCAAGGAGAACCTGCGGACGGTGCTGGCCCTGCCGCGCGCGGAGTGGAAGGAGACCGACGCCGGCCGGCTTCACGAGGAGCGCGTGCAGGACGCTGAAGGACTGGACACGGCCGTCAAGCGGGCGCGGAACTGGTATCTCGATTCCGTGGCCGAGGCAGACGGTCTGTGGACGTTCAAGGGTGAGCAAACGGGAGCCGGAAGTGCCGGCATCAACTGGGACCGCTGGACGCCCCAGGTGGAAGCGATGCTGAAGCGCCGTCCGCCCTTCACCGGCTCGGACAAGGTATCCAACACGGCGACGACCCTAACCTACGACGCCACGGTGCTGCGCTTCGAGGAAGTCCTGCGGGCGCAGGCCGACTGGGTGGAGGATCAATCGCGGCTGCGTCGATTGCTCGATCTCACGGCGGCCCTGGGACTGGCACCCGCCGTACAGGAACGCCCGCCGGTGCTGGTCATTCCTCGACAGATCACTCTGGCGCAGGCGCGCGAACGGAGCAAGGCGCTCGCCAAAGCGTATCCGACTTATCAGAATGATTTTGTCCTCGATCGTGTTCCCGAGGCGATCCGCCCGCAGGTGCGCCAAGCGGCGCGCACGAACTACGAGCATCTGTTGGAACCAGCCCGCGCCGCCGTGCTAAGTCAATTGCAGCAGGCCGGCGACGGAGCCGAGACGCGGGCACAGTGGGAAAGAGTGCGCACCTGGCTCCGCGCCCCAGAGGAGCTGGACGGCTGGCGCGTCGTTGCCGACGTGCTCGTCCGTCTCAACAACCCAGAAGCGGCCGCCCCCGTCACCGCCCTGGCGGAGTTCCTCGCCAAAACGAGCTTCACGCTCGATCTGCGGCGGCTGACGTTGGAGATTCCGGAGAGCCTCGGCGTCAAGCCGGCGTCCGACGCCGTGCTGTCGATTTATCACCCCGCCTCCGCGGGTGAGAAACCGGCCCTGGTGTTTGAGCAATCCGGCGAGGGCGTGCGCGACGCCCAGCGCCGCGTGTGGAGCTATTCCTTCCGCCCCGCCGAGAATCGCCGCCTAACGTACCGACCTGGCGACTCCTTTTGGGCGACGCTGCCCTTGCGCGACGATCTGAATTTCACCTGGTCGATGTGCCACAGTTTGATGTATCGCTTCGAGCGCCTGACCCGTCCGCCGCTTCTGCACAAGGACAAGGAAATGGGCACGCTCGAAGAGAAGGTCCATCTCGTCATCGTGCCCGCCGACGGCGTGCCGCGCGTGCCCGATCTGTTGCCGGTCGTGCCCGTGAAGGCGAAGGATTGACTTTCCTCACCAACCCACCCGCGCCCCCTTGCCTTCCTTCGCTGGGATCGACATACTGAGGACGGCTATCGGGCCTCGGCCATCAAATATTGGCCCCTCTGAACCGCCGATAATCCCATGCCGATAGGCGATAGCCCACGGAGGATCAACCTTTGGCAGACATCAATCCCAAACTCCTCGGCGGCGGCGAACGCCCGGCGGAAGAAGCTCCGCAGGGCATGGTGCAGTCGGAGATCATCCTCAACGACCGCGAGGCGCACTCCGCGTACTCCAACTTCGCGCGGGTCACGGCCACGCCGGAAGAAGTCATCATCGACTTCGCGCTCAATCCCAACCCGTTCGTCCAGGGCAAACACGAGGTGAAGATCACGCAGCGGCTGATCGTGAACTTTTTCACGGCCAAGCGGCTGTGTCGGGCGCTGGTGGCGACCTTGCAGCGGATCGAAGCCTCGTTCGGGGCGATCGAACTGGACGTGCAGCGCCGCGTTCAGGGAGCGCAAAGTTCCAGCGGAATCCAGAACAAATAGCCCACCGCGGTTCTCCTACCAGCCCGCAGCGCCAGCAAGGGATCATCCCTTGCTGGCGCTGCGGGCTGGTAGGGAAACCGAGAATGGGCGCGAGGAAAGGATTGCATTCCGCTTCGCGCCTGGCGACAATAGTTGTGCTGCCGGTTCAAACGCGCGGCGACGTCCTCCCCGGACGAACCCCTGCCGCCGTTTTCCATCCTGCCTGTAGTCCTGCCACATTAGGGGGGTATGATCGATGACTCAGAATCGCTGGCCTGTCCTGCTGGCCCTCGCGGTCCTCACCTTCGCAGGTGGCTCGCTCTTGGCCGGAGACCTCTACTCCGGCAAGGAGCCAACCCAGACCGAAACCGCGCCGCTGCCCAAACCGGGTGAAATCAAGTCCTTCACCGTCCATCCGACGAAAATCGCCCTCAAGGGCATCGACGACGCCCAGCAATTGGTCCTCAACGCCGAACTGACGAGCGGCCGATCGCAGGATCTGACCGCCGATGTCAAGTACGAGGTGGCCGACAAGAAGGTCGCCCGCGTCACCAGCACCGGCCGCGTCATTCCGCTGGCCAACGGCACGACCGAGATCACCGCCGCCTTCGGCGACAAGGTCGTCAAGGTGCCGGTCGCGGCCGAGAGCTGCGACGTGAATCTGCCGATCAATTTCCCCAATCAGATCGTGCCGATCTTCACCAAACTGGGCTGCAATTCCGGCGGCTGTCACGGCAAGGCGAGCGGCCAAAACGGTTTCAAAATCTCGCTGCTCGGCTTCGAGCCGGAGGTCGATTTCAACGCGCTGGTGAAAGAGGCGCGCGGCCGGCGTTTGTTCCCGGCCGCTCCGGACAGCAGTTTGCTGCTGCTCAAGGCAGCCGGCGGCATGGCCCACGGCGGCGGCAAACGCATGGAGGTCGGCTCCGATGAGTACCGCCTCATCCGCCGCTGGATCGCCGCCGGCATGCCCTACGGCGAAAAGACCGACCCGGTCGTGACGAGCATTTCGGTGACGCCCGAACATCGCGTTATGACGCGGAACAATCACCAGCAGTTCGCCGTCTACGCCCACTACAGCGACGGCACGGTCGAGGACATCACCCGCCGCGCCCAGTACGAGAGCAACGATCAGGAAATCGCCGTGGTCGATTCGTCCGGCCTGGTCCGCACGCTGGGCATGAGCGGCGAGGCGGCGGTCATGGTCCGCTATCAGGAGCACGTCAGCACCTTCCGGGCGACGGTGCCGCTGGGCGCCAAGATCCCCGAGTACACCTTCCCGGTGCAGACGCTGGTCGATGGCCACACGCACAAGAAATGGCAGTCTCTCGGCCTGGTGCCGTCGGAATTGTGCAGCGACGAGCAGTTCATTCGCCGGCTGTCGCTCGACCTAACGGCGACGCTGCCGACGCCCGCTCAGGTGCAGGCGTTCGTGGCCGACAAGGATCCCAAGAAACGCGAGAAGCTGGTCGATGCGCTGCTGGAGTCGGAGGAGTACAACTACTACTTCGCCAACAAGTGGGCGGACATCCTGCGCGTCAAGCGACGCAACCAGCCCGCTCGAGCGCGCGGCACGTTCGCCTTCCACGATTGGATCCGCAGCAGCATCGCCCGCGATAAGCCGTACGACGAGTTCGCTCGCGGCATCCTCGGCGCCTCCGGCGACGAGGTGTCCAATCCGCCGACCGTCTGGTACAAGGAGTTGCAGAACCCCGAGCAGTTTGTCGATGACACCGCCCAGGTGTTCCTCGGCCTGCGTCTGGCCTGCGCCCAGTGTCACCATCATCCCTACGAGAAGTGGAGCCAGGACGATTACTGGGGCATCGCCGCCTTTTTTGGCCGCGTCGCTCGCAAGAACGTCCAGGTGCCCGGCGAGCAGCCGCAGCCGGGCGGCGGTCGTATGGTCGTCTTCACGCGCTCGCGCGGCAACGTCACGAACAAGCGCACCGGCCAGGCGGCGGTCATGAAGCCGCTCGACGGCAAGCCGATGGAGGTCGGGCCCTACGAGGATCCGCGCCAGAAGTTGGTGGACTGGATGGTCGATGCGCACAACCCGTTCTTCGCCCGCGCCGTGGCCAATCGCTACTGGGCGCACTTCTTCGGCCGCGGCATCGTCGATCCGCTCGACGACATGCGCGTCACCAACCCGCCGAGCAACCCCGCGCTGCTCGACGCCCTGGCCAAGGATCTAGTCGAGCACAAGTACAGCCTGAAGCACCTGATCCGCACCATCTGCAACAGCCGAACGTATCAGCTTAGCTCGACGCCCAACGAGTTCAACCAGCACGACAAGCAGAACTATGCC